>JBBIOQ010000003.1:97795-101959 GCA_037443285.1 Sphingobacteriales bacterium
GCCAGCGAATGAAAGCCATCTTCATCCAATCCTTTTTGATAGGCGGTTGAAAAAGAATAATAAGTATCCTTCAGCACCCCATCGGCCTGGTCATCGGCGAAGGCCATAACACCCACCGCCCATCGGTCATTTTCCGGAACACGACTGGTAAGTATGGGTGCATCCAAACTAATGGTAAACGTTTTGAATGCATTGTTGATGGTTGGCCACTGGTTGCGGTAGTTGCCTGCCACACGCAAGTTGCCGTCGAAGCGGCCGGTGAGAGCGGGATTGAGCGTAAGCGGCGATGCAAAAAACTGGCTGAAATGTGGATCCTGTGCCGACAGGCTACCACAAAATAATAGAGTCAATATCAGCAGTGAGTTGCGCATGAAGCTTCTGAATAGGACAGGGCTAAGATAAGTTTCTGCTGCGCAACACCTTGTGTTACGACAACCTTTAACAAAAACAGCAACGGGCAGTTATTGTTGCATCTTCACGCCATAAGCAAGGTCGCCGGCATCGCCCAGGCCCGGAACGATATATCCCTTGGCGGTTAGTTCCTCGTCGATGGCACCGCACCAAATGGTAACATGCGGCGCTTCGCGTTTTACATATTCAATGCCCACGGTGCAGGCAATGGCGCATACAATATGGATTTCTTTGGGGTCGCCATCCTGTTTCAACTCATGAATGGTTTTTACCAGCGAGGCACCGGTGGCCAGCATGGGATCGGAAATAATGAGGATGCGGCCATCCAAATCGGGACAACTCACATACTCGAGGCTTATTTCAAAAGAGCCATCGCGGTGATGCTTGCGGTAGGCAGAAATGAAGGCGTTATCGGCCCGGTCGAAATAGTTGAGCATGCCTTCGTGCATGGGCAGGCCGGCACGAAGAATAGTGGCGAGCACCGGCTGCGATTTCAGGGTGACGGTGTTGCTGGTGCCTAACGGCGTTTCCACTTCCTTCGGTTCCCACTCCAGCACCTTCGATATTTCGTAGGCGGCCACTTCGCCAATACGTTGCAGGTTGCGCCTGAAGCGCATGCGGTCACCCTGCACCGTCACATCGCGCAGTTCGGCCACCCAGGTACTTACCAAACAGTTTTCTTCACTCAGATTGATAACCATTCTTCAATCACGATTTGATTTTCAAAATTGAGAACCGGATTTTTGCATTGTTCCTGCTGCATTATTTTATCCAACCCACCTGCAATGCGTTCACCTTCATAGTTTCGCGTTTCAAAGTTCCATTTTCTCACTCCAATTCTCAAATATGTTTTACAGGGCAATCGGTTTAATGAGTGGCAGCAGCCTCGACGGGCTGGATATTGTTTTTGCTGAGTTTGAAGAAATAGCAGGCAAATGGAGCTTCGAAATAGGAGCGTCCGATTGCGTGCCTTACACCGATGAATGGCAAACAAAACTGCGCACTGCCACTACCCTGCCTGCGCTGGAATACCTGCGGCTGCACAGCGCTTACGGACATTATGTGGGTGAACTGGTGAATGAATTTGTAGCAAAGCACAACCTGCAGCACCGGGTGCAAATGATTGGCAGCCACGGCCACACCACTTTTCATGAACCCGAAAACCAAATGACCGCCCAATTGGGCGATGGGGCTGCCATTGCTGCCACAACCGGCATCAACGTGGTAAGCGACCTGCGAGCTATGGATGTGGCACTCGGCGGGCAAGGTGCCCCCATTGTGCCCATGGGCGAAAAATGGCTGTTCCCCTCCTACCCGCTGCTGCTGAATGTGGGCGGCATTGCCAACCTCTCCGCCAACCTGCCGGGCGATTACATTGCCTTCGACATTTGCCCGGCCAACCGGGTGTTGAATATGCTGGTAGCCGAAAAAGGTCTTGCCTACGACGACGGTGGCCGCCTTGCCGGCACGGGCTTTGTACGCGATGAAGTGCTGGCCAAACTGAATGCGCTGGAATATTACTACCGGCCCTATCCCAAATCATTGGCCAATAGCTTTGGTACTGAAACCATTTATCCACTGCTAAAATCGGCCAACCTCTCCGTGGCCGATGCGCTGCGCACCATGACGGAACACATGGTGATACAAACCACCCGCAGCATTGGCAAACTGGTAAACAAAATAGCTGCCGGTGTTGAAAGAAAATTACTGGTAACGGGTGGCGGCGCTTTCAATAGCTATTTTGTGGAGCGGTTGCAGGCCAGCATAAAAGGGATGAACGTAGAAGTGGTAGTACCCGATGCGCAAATTGTAAACTACAAGGAAGCCCTGGTGATGGCGCTGCTGGCGGTACTGCGCTGGCGCGAAGAGAACACTGTACTCAGCACTGTAACCGGCGCCCGCCGCAACAGCATAGGCGGTGCCGTGTGGATGGGCATGGAAGCGTAAAGGGAAATACGTTATCGAGATTACAACACTACCACTGTTTTGTATCCATAGATGCAAGAACTCATTAGGCATTCTTGGCACTTGCTAACCTCCTTTAAGCAAAAGGATACCTTAAAGAGTAAATTGCCCACCAATACAAAATGTATAATTGCATGGATTGTACTAACGACAATACAAAAAGTATAACGCCAACTAACTGATTACCAATTCACATAAATTTGAAGAGGTAACGTGTAATAACATCAATGAACGCGTTGGGCGTCATACTAAATCCTATAATTTAAAAAATTAAAATAAATGGCAAAATTATTATTAGAGTACAAAGGAATTCCAACTATACTGACTCATAACTTCAAGAAAGTTGATAAAACTACTTTCATTAATGTGTACTCAACTGGACAAAATGATTACATAAGAAAGGATTTTAAAGATTTAGAAAGTGCTATTGACTTTGCACCAGAAAATGCAACTCTAAAAATAACCTTTGTTTATCTTGAGTCGGAGGAGGATGGAACTAATTATGTACAATATCAAACATTATCACTTTTAAACAATAAGCTAATTCTAAGTGGTATTGTTGACATAATTCACAAAGGATTTAAGTTTTCTATTGATTTTGGCTTAGATACATTTCGTCTTAAAAAAATTAAATCTTATGCAACATCTTCTACAGTTGCCCAATATGAAATGAGTTATGTAAGAAGAAAAACCAATAAAACTGGAACAGGAAAAACATATGACCTTTTAGACTCTTATTATGAATTATTTCCTCGATATGAAGATATATTTTTAGAAACATTGTTTATGTTAGACCTAATGACGACAAACTTCAATGTTTCAAGTAAAGACGAATTAGAAGCTTATTTTTTACAAGGCAAATTCAAAGCAGAAAAAAATAAAAAACCTAAGAAGGATAAGTTAGACCCTGACTCAGATGACACTAGTCAAGACTCAGAAGAGCAATTAGAGCTTTCAAACTTAATTGGGCTTGATGAAATAAAACTTGAAATACAAGAATTAAAAGCTCTTGCACAATTCAGAAAAAAACGTTTGGAATTAGGATTGCCAGTAACACCTTCCACATTACATTTAGTTTTTACAGGAAATCCAGGAACAGGAAAAACAACTGTAGCTAGAATGCTAGGACAAATTTATTATGACATAGGACTTTTAGCTTCCTCAAAAGTTATTGAAGCAAGCAGAGGTGATTTAGTTGGACAGTATGTGGGACATACTGCACCCAAAACTCAAAAAATATTTGAGAGTGCTTTGGGAGGAATTTTATTTATCGATGAGGCTTATTCTTTATTTAAATCTGGCTCAGGGAACGATTTTGGAATGGAAGCTGTAGAAACACTTTTAAAACTAATGGAGGACAATCGTGAAAATATTGTTGTAATAATTGCAGGCTATCCAAAAGAAATAGAAGACTTATTAAATTCAAATCCAGGACTTAAATCGAGATTTTCAAAAACCCTTCATTTTGCAGACTACACTAAAGATGAATTAATACAAATATTTTATAAACTAGTATCAGACTATCACAATTCCTTGTCTGATGGTGCAAAATACAAAATTGAATATTTAATCGAAAAGTATTACGAAGACGGACTTTTCAATTCAAATGCTAGAGCAATAAGAAACATTTTTGAAGAAACTATAAAAAGACAATCACATAGACTTTCAAATAAAGAGGACACAACACAAGATGAAATGACTAGTTTTATTGACAAAGACATTCCTGACGAGTTAAAGTAAAAGTACGAACGCCCAACAAATGGTTTGGCAATAGCGTGGCAGACGAAT
>JBBIOQ010000004.1:0-96467 GCA_037443285.1 Sphingobacteriales bacterium
TATGTTTCGGCATATACCGATTTGCCCAACAGCCCGCAATACCCTTTTGGTTTTGGTTTGAGCTACAGCAAATTTGAATATGGAAACATTTCCTTGAATAATTCAAAACTCACAAAAAGCGGCAGCATCACTGCAACCATTGCTGTAACCAACAGCAGCAGTATTGCAGGAAAGGAAACTGTTCAACTTTACCTGCGCGACAAATTCGGATCGGTTGTTCGGCCGGTGAAGGAGTTGAAAGGCTTTCAACAAATAGATCTGCAGCCTGGTGAAACAAAAAATGTAACGTTTACTATTACCGAGCCCATGCTGCGTTTTTACAACAGCAAACTGCAATACCTGAGCGAACCTGGTGATTTTGATTTGATGATTGGTCCTAACTCAGCAAACGTGAAAATGGCTGCTTTCACATTGCAATAATTAGCTTCAACAAGCTGAAATAAAAAAACCGATTATTCAATCGGTTTTTTTATTCATGCAGTATAAAAAGTCATTCAGTTTCTTCATCAGCATCAAATTTCTCAGGGCGCATCATAGGGAAGAAGAGTACATCCTGGATGCTTTGCTGATTCATCATGTACATGCAAAGCCTGTCGATGCCGATGCCAATACCTGATGTAGGTGGCATGCCGTATTCCAATGCACGCAGGAAGTCGTAGTCAATAAACATGGCTTCATCATCGCCACGTTCCATCAGTTTCACCTGGTCTTCAAAACGCTGGCGCTGGTCAATGGGATCATTCAGTTCACTGTAGGCATTGGCCAGTTCCTTGCCATTCACCATCAGCTCAAAACGCTCTACCAGTCCGGGTTTGCTGCGATGCTTCTTAGTGAGTGGGCTCATCTCCACAGGGTAGTCGATGATGAAAGTGGGTTGTATGTATTTGGGTTCGCTGGTGGCGCCAAATATTTCATCAATCAGCTTGCCCTTGCCCATGCTGGGTGCGGTTTCAATATGCAACTGTTTGCATACATCACGCAGCGCTATTTCATCCATTTCGCTAATGTCGATACCGGTGTTTTCTTTAATGGCGTCGAAAATAGTGATGCGTTTGTAAGGTGCTTTGTAATCAATAATCGTATCGCCGAGTTGTACCTGCGTGGTGCCGTGCAATTCCAATGCAATGCGTTCAAACAACTGTTCGGTTATTTCCATCATCCAGAAATAATCCTTGTACGCAGTGTACCATTCCAGCACTGTGAATTCTGGGTTATGCGTACGGTCCATTCCCTCGTTACGAAAATTGCGGCTGAACTCGTACACCCAATCGAAACCGCCTACAATCAATCGTTTCAGGTAAAGTTCATTGGCAATGCGCATGTACATGGGTACGTTGAGTGCATTGTGGTGCGTAGTGAACGGACGCGCAGCTGCGCCACCGGGTATAGCCTGCAGCACAGGCGTATCCACTTCCACAGCGCCACGTTCATTCAGGAAGGCACGAATGGTGTTTACCAGTCTTGTGCGTTTCATGAATACATCCTTCACATCAGGATTGATAATGAGGTCGGCGTAGCGCTGGCGGTATTTGAATTCAGGGTCAGTCACTTCATCAAACACATTGCCCTGCTCATCACGTTTTACCACGGGCAATGGCTTCAGGCTTTTTGCCAGCAGTGTAATTGTTTGCGCATGAATACTTGTTTCACCTGTTTTTGTAATGAATACAAAACCGGTGGCGCCAATAAAATCACCCAGGTCGAGTCCGCGTTTTACCAACACATCCCATCCGCTTTTGTCCTCATCGGGGTAGAGGTCATCGCGGCGTACATATAATTGGATGATGCCCTTGCTGTCCTGTATCTTGATGAAGAAAACCTTGCCTTTGTCGTTAATACTCATGATGCGGCCTGCCACACAAACATTGGCAAATTCATCTTTTGTTTCTTCGGTAAATACCTGCTTTATATCGGCGGAATAGTGACTAACGGGATATAGTGCTGCAGGATAGGGCTCCACACCTGCTTCTTTCAGGTGTTGCAGTTTTTCGCGGCGTATGATTTCCTGTTCACTCAAATAGTTGCTCATAATTAAAATCCTTTGCAGCTTTTGTGGGCGGCAAAGGTAATAGAAGCAGGATTTATGTGGTTTGCTGAAAAATGGCCTTGCTTTAAAGCTTTGTTATTGTGAAGGCCGCAGGCACGGCTGTCTCTCTCTGTAATATCGGTTTCAATGGAATGCAATGAACGACCGCGTCAGGCTGCCTGGGCTTTCTTTTCCAGTTGTTTCATGGAAAATGCCGTCAACTTTTTTTGCACGAAGGATGGAATGAGTGAGGATACAGCTTTGATGATGCGGTTCATGCGTCCGGGTATAATGATTTCCTTTCCCTGCAAGGCCTTTCGCAGGGTGTAGGCCGCCACATCGTGTGGGTGTACCAGCGTTTTTTGCGACAGCCAGTTGAGCTGGCGGTGGAGGATATAATTTCCGATGTTGGTGGTCATGGCGCCGGGGCAAAGCACGCTGACAGTGACGCCATATTTTGCCACTTCCATGCGCAGGGATTGTGAGAATTGCCGCACAAATCCTTTGGTGGAAGTATAGCATGTTTTACGGGGCAAGGCATAAAAACCACCCAGGCTGCTTACGCTGATGATATTCGATTTTGGTTGCTTCTTCAACTCCGGCAGTAAGGCTTTGGTCATAGAAACCACAGCAATGCAATTGAGTTCAATCAACTTGCGCATGTACCTGCCATCGGTATTTTCAAAAAGTTCATTTTGGTTAAGACCTGCATTGTTGATGAGCAGGCTTACCTGCATTTTCTCCTTCTGTATGGTATCCAAAATTGCTTCTGCTGCATCGGGGTCTGAAATGTCCAGTTCCAAACCTGTTGCTTTCACCGGAAAATTTCTTTGAATGAAATGGGCCAGCGCATGAAGGTTTTCATGGGGTAAAGCCACCAGCAAAAGGTTGTAACCACGCTTTGCACATTCAAGCGCAAAGGAAGTGCCCAGACCACCCGACGCGCCGGTAATTACTGCATAGGCGTTGTCTTTCTGTATTTCAGCGTTTGCCATCATGATGATTGCTTTTAAAAAATTCAACGGTTGTTTGCAATGCCTGTTCCAATGGTGTGATTTGGTAGCCTAGTTCCTGAATTGCTTTCTCGCAGCTAATCAACCGGTGCGCATAAATTTTGCGAACAATGGCATTGGTGGCAAAGGGGGCTTTGCCTGTAAACAAATTCCAGATTTCGCCCGCCGAAGCTGCACTGCTCATTACCCAACGGGGTATGCCTATCCTTTTGCGTTGCATGGCAGTAACCTGTGCCAGCGTTTTGAAAAAACTGTTGTAATCGTGGTTTTCGCCACCTATGATGTAGCGTTCGCCACTTATTCCTTTTCCCATGGCCTGCATAATGCCCAATGCTACATCTTCTACAAAACCATAGTTACCGGAAATGCTTCCATCGCCGGGCACAAAGTAGAATGACTTGCCCAGGTATTGCTTAATCATATTGTTGACAGGGCTCGTAGTAGAAAATTTTCCCGGGCCGAAGAGTTTAGGCAAATTCACCACAACTGTTTCGAAGCCTGGCTCAGCTGCCTGCAGCACAGCCCTTTCGCCGAGATACTTGGTAAAAGGATAATCTTCATCAAAGGGTTCGGTCAATGGGTCCTTTTCGGTAATGGGTGTAACAATAGAAGGGCTGAGCACGCCCGCTGTAGAGATGTACACTAACTTCTGAATGCCGGACTGCTTTGCTGCATTTATTACTTGCCCGGTTCCCTGCACATTCACTTTAAAAAAGGCATCCTTTTCTGCCGACCAGATACCCGCAAGGGCAGCAAGGTGATACACGTTGTGGCAGCCTTGCATGGCATTAGAAAGACTTTCGGCTTCATCGAGTGAACCTTTTTTCCAAACAAGGTTTGGGTGCTGCAGCAGAGGTAATTCCCTCCGGTACAAAGCAACTACTTCATGGCCGGCTTCCAATAGTTTGCCTACCAGTCTGTCGCCAAGATAACCTGTAGCACCTGTAACAAATGATTTCATAATGATAGTGTTGTTCAATTCCCTTACAACAAAAAAGCAGGCAACGTTGCCACTCCCTTTCTTTCCTTTTCATCAATCGTAAAAAGCAAAAAAAGAATGCTGATGGAAATGAGGATATTCAAGTTACGAAAACAAAGCATTCCTTGCCCACGTGCATCTTGGGAATTTTGGCTTATAGGAATCAGGAACTACAGTCATGGAAATCCATCAGGATTTGATCAAAACTTTCTACATAGCACAAATTGCTTTGAATTCCTGCGCCAGGCTATTTTGCGGCCGTTGTACGCAGCTGCAGGGTTGTGGTTTCAGGCGTGTAGCCATTTGCAATGAAAGTGTGCTTAGGTCCATAGCCGGGGCCTTCACTTCCGTTTTTGGTGTAAATGGCTATTGCACCGCCGGCTCCACCCAAGTATCCGCCAAAGAAGGGTGGTTGAAAAACTTTTATGTAGGCAACATCGGTGGTTGGAATGGAAATAAAGGTTTCTGCATCCACCTCAATTTCATCAACATAGAGAAAGGTGTTGCTTCCACGCCATTTTACTGAATAGTCAAAGCCATTGCCTGAAGGTGTTATGGTAAGCCCGGCCACTCTTCCCCGGAGCCATTCTAGAATATTATAAAAGCCGGCAAACTGGTTGTTTTCCGATGCATCGAACACTAAGGCATCGCCACCCTTGAAGAGGGCCGACACTCTTTCTTCTTCAAATTTGTCAATCGGGGTTTTCTTTTTTGCTACCACTTCCACGCCAGGCAATGTTCCTTCATCATCTGCAACAAATTTCTTTGGGTTAAAAGTGTAAGTATTCAAAGAGGATGTGTCTGCAATGCCAACTGTTAGCATCACAGTGGTATCATGCAGTGCTGTAAACGAAGAATCGAGTGAAACAGCAACGTCTATATCGAGGTCATTTGCTGCTTTGTGTTTTACAGGTCCGAAAAAGAATCTTGCTTTATCGGCAAATAGCAGTTTGCCAACGCGAAATTCTTTTTCGTTGTTGAGTTTTATGTTTTCAGCCATTAGTTCTTTATCCTCAAGCATCACCACCACCCGAACCGCTGTATCGCGGTAGTAAGATTGTACTTTTCCGGTCATGCTGAAAAAATTATCCTGCAAGCTAAAATAGCACGCATAATAATCGGCTGGCGTTTCTTTCGGAATGGCAATTTCGCCATAAGCAAGCCCATCAATAACAGGGTACCTGAATCGCCATTTGTAGGTGCGGCTTCTGTCTTCCATCCATAAGTTAAGCGTGCCTGTTTTCCTGGTTCCCTTCCATGCATGACAGATGCCTTCAAATTTCAGCGTATCGCCGGGAGACAGTTTTGTATTATTCACCAGCACCTTCAACGAATCAGAGGCTGTTGATTTTTGATTGAACAGCAGCAGTAGCAAAGCCAGCGCTATAATAATTCTACCTGTCATGTGTTTACAAATTTCAGAATAGCAGCATCTGCAATCCATTTATCAATGGTAAAATAATGTTATTCACAATTGTTGGTTCATCTTTTCTTAACATGAAAGTGGAGATTTCATAACAAGGCACTAACAATGGGGTAATAGTGCAGCGGCAATTTTGAAAAACCTTACTAATGCCGAAACGAACATTAGACGTAGTAGTAATCAGCGATGTGCATCTTGGAACATTTGGCTGCCATGCCGGCGAGTTGCTTCAATACCTCCGCAGTATTCAACCACGGCTGCTGATCCTGAACGGTGATATCATCGATATCTGGAACTTCAGCAAGCGATATTTTCCTGCAGCCCATCTTGAAGTGATCAGCGAAATCATGCGCCTTGCCAGCACCGGTACCCGTGTTGTGTACATCACTGGCAACCACGACGAATTGTTGCGAAAGTATAGTGATATCACGTTGGGTAATTTTCAGATAGCCGACAAACTTGCCATGGAAATTAATGGCAAGATGTGCTGGATTTTTCATGGTGATGTATTTGATGCAACCACCAAGGGCAGTGCCAGGATACTTGCAAAACTTGGCGGTAAGGGTTACGATTTACTTATTATGATCAACAGTTTCATTAACTGGTGCCTCAAGATGATGGGCAGAGAAAAGATGAGTTTTTCAAAGAGAATAAAGAATAGTGTGAAGAAGGCTGTGGCATGGATTCACAACTTTGAGGAAACGGCTGCAGAACTTGCGATTGAGAAGAAATATGATTATGTGATTTGTGGTCATATACACCAACCACAAAAGCGTGTGGTGCAAAGCCAGAAGGGGTCTGTAATCTATCTCAACAGCGGCGATTGGGTAGAAAATCTTACTGCCCTTGAATATTATGAAAACGACTGGCATTTGTTTCAGTATGAACCGGCCATGCATACCGAAGCAAACTTCATTAAAAAGGAAAAGCCCAAATTGAATGTAATGAGCGATGAAGTGATGTTGTACATCCATTCATTGGTGCTGGATTACAACGCATAACTGTTTTGTATGAAAATTTTCTACGCCGTTCAGGCCACTGGAAACGGTCACATTAGCAGGGCCATTCAGTTGATGCCATATTTGCAGCAGTATGGCCAGGTGGATGTATTTCTAAGTGGGGCCAATGCTACACTGGATGCTCCATTGCCCATCAAGTACCGAAGCAAGGGATTGAGTTTGTTTTACAGCCGTTGTGGAGGCCTTGATTACCGAAAAATGTGGAAGCAAAACAGCTTGTTCAGGGCATTGCGCGAAGCAAAGCAACTACCACTTGAGAACTACGACTTCATCATCAACGATTTTGATTTTATCACAGCACGGTCTTGCAAAATGAAGGACCTTCCATCGGTTCAGTTTGGGCACCAGGCAAGTTTTATGAGCGACCATACTCCGAGGCCCGATGTGCGCAGCATGCCCGGCGAATGGATACTGAAGCATTACGCTGAATCCACACACTACCTTGGGCTTCACTTTCAGCAATATGATAGTTTTATTTTGCCGCCTGTGATCAAAAATGAATTCCTGCATTGCAATCCTGCTAACAAAGGACATATCACAGTGTACCTGCCAGCCTATGAACAACATTGCATTGAAAAACACCTGCGTGCATTACCCGATGTGCAGTTTCACTGGTTTCTTTCCGGAATAAAAGAAGCAGAACGAAAAGGCAACATCAGTTTTTATCCCATCAGTAATCCATTGTTTAACGAAAGTCTGATCAACTGCCATGGCATCATTACCGGATGCGGTTTTGAAACACCTGCGGAAGCGATGTACCTGGGAAAGAAATTGATGAGCATCCCCATTCGTGGTCAATATGAACAACGCTGCAACGCAGCCGCACTCAGGCAAATGGGTGTTACGGTTTTAGAAGATGCGGAAACGGATCATTTTGCTGACGACATATCATCATGGCTTAACGACTTATCTCCATTACCTGGGCAAAAGGCCAATGATATTGCAACAACAATGGAGCAAATGTTTGCGCTGGCTGGCAAAGCAATAAGTAATAGTGCAGCATAATCAAAATCACTTGGGATTAACCGGCTTTGAAGTTTTATGGGATGTTTGCCTGGGTACTGCAAACCGAAGACCGAAGGAAAACATATCATCTTTTCCATACAACTCGGTCGACTGCAAATGAACCATTCCAAAGTACTGTGCGGTTACCTGGAATTGTCTTATTCCAATTCTTAGTATAATACCGGGTTCCAAAGCCCAAATCGAATGGGTGCTTTCTAAAATGCCCAACTGCTGTTCAGTAAACACCTGCGGATTAACACTGCTTACATTCTTTGATGTGACATCCGGATTTTGCAAGGAAATTCGTGTTGCAAAACCGGCGGTGAAATAGGTGTTTTGTTTATTGTAATTGTAGTAAAGGGCTGGTTGCAGGTAGCAGAAATTGCTTTTCACTGTAGCTGATCCATTGAAGTAGGTGTAGTCAAAATTCATGTTTCCAAATCCTGCAAAGCCTTCATAGTTCCAGTCTTTGTTAATAGAACTTGTGTAGCCGCCACCAAGTTCCCATTGCCTGGTTTCTGTCCTGTAATCCTTCTTAAATGTGTAGTTGGCATAATTGCCACTCAATGCCCATTTTGGCGCTATTCTTACTGCAGCGTCCAGCCCAACTCCTGCTGCCTCTGAGCCTGCCCGATACACACCTTGTATTGCAAAACTTTCTGATGTATGCAGCATAGGTGCTGAGTATACTGTGGGCAAATAATATTGAGATTGTTGCTGCCATTCGAGAGGAACAGGATCACCCGGTTGCAATAAGGGTGGTGCATAGCACGAAGAAAGGCATGTTATAAAAATAAGTGAAGCACTAATTGCAAAGTTTCCAACACTTCTGCGCCTGACTTCGGTCATAGGCTTAATGCCTGTTAGCGTTGTCATTTCACTGCAATTTTCTGTATTGAAGGTACGGCAACTGTTGTGGCTTTGTTGTATTTCTGGAAAGTGTATGTTGCGTGTCATAGGAATGTATGCTGGATTAGAATGTTTGTATTCACGCAATCAATCGAGGGTGTTTGAGGGATTGCAATTCGGTGATGGATAATGAGTTTTTTTGGATGAAACTTAAAGGACCGGATGGAGTTTCGTTCTTAACACTTGGTATGCTGTCAAGGCCCGAAGGAGGCTTTAGGCCAGGCGTAGTGCCAGGCAACAACTCCAGCATTTTCCTGGTGCTTCTGAAGGATGCATTTATGATATTCGGCAATGGTTTCGAAGTAGTGTTCAAGTCATGAATAACAGCATCGATTTGCTTTGCCGGCAGGCAGTGGTGTGCATAGTAAAACCTGATTTTGTTTTCGGGTAATTCATGAAAATCGGTGGGCAGCGTCTTGAATGCGTTATCCCAGAAGGTAGTGCACACACCAAAGCACTTGTTGGGATACTTGCAATGATGCCAGATGTGCTGGCGAACCAGGTTGGGAACAAGCCCGGCTGCAACCGGCTGATGCAAAAAGTAATGCATGAAGCTGTACAATGCCAGCCCGCAAAGCCACCCGGTAAAGTAAGTGAGCAAAATTGGCCCGCTGCTAAGCGACCAAATTGCAAAGGCAACTGCCAGAATACCCAGGCCACGCATAACTGGCGTTATCAGCATTTCGCCGGGATGTGTATGATGGTGAAGATGATTCAAGGGGTCTTTGGGATTGTCGCGTTTTTCCAGTTTTTCATGAAAGGCCCAACGGTGCATGGCATACTCGGTCAGTGTCCATGCAATCCATCCTTTTGAGAAAAAGAAATATTTCAACACTATATCAGGAAGCCAGTTAAAAAGTGCAATTGCGCCCAACGGGAGCAATGCCGGAATTGCTACCAATAGAATCAGCCTGGTTCTGTTCAGCCACGAATCGGTGGTAGTAATGTTGCTTTTCATACATGCAGTTTTGAAGTGTGATTGAATGAGGCTATGCAGCCAATGGGATTGCACTTGCTTTTGAGTTTATTGTACAAGTCATTTTCATCGTGCTAAGGGCAATGCGTTCGCGTAGAAATGGTGGTAGCAGTTTGCCCAGGAAGTGTATTATCCGGTTGAGCATACCAGGTATTACCAGCGATTTTCCCTGCATCGCTTTTTGCAAGGCAATCTGCGCCACACGGTCGGGATGCATTACTGTTTGCCGCAACAGCCAGCCTGTGTTTTTAGAAATTAGATATTGCGTGGCATTAGAATTTATGCCCCCCGGGCAAACAACACACACATGAATGCCAGTGTGTTTCAGCTCAAGCCGAAGTGAAAGCGAAAGGGAACGAACCAATGCTTTGGTTGCTGCATAAACGGATTTGTAGGGCAACTGATAATATGATGCAATGCTGCTGATGTTGATGATGCCAGCAGGAGTATGTTTTTTCATCAGGGGAATCAGCTGCCAGGCAAGTTGCGTTACTGCAGCTATATTGAGTTGAATCATCTCTGTGATGAAATGTTCATGGGTGTCTTCAAACAGTTTGCGCATTCCTATGCCTGCATTGTTCACCAGCAGGCTTATTGGCAGATCGTTATTGCGGATAAGGTTGACTATTTTTTGAGCCGCACCCAGCGCACATAAATTGATTTCAAGGACAAGGGTTTTAACTTGAAATGCGCATTCAAGATGTTGTGCAATTCTGTTCAGCTTTTTGTTGGGCAGGTCAACCAAAACCAGGTGGTAGCCAGCTTTGGCGCAAACAGTGGCAAAAGATCGTCCGAGTCCATCGGCGGCGCCTGTTATGACTGCATAGGTATGATTCATTGTGTTGATTTTAAAGGGAGTGGATGAGTGTTTTTCCTGAAACTGGCCGGGGAACCATGGTGGAATCCATTTTGAAGCCTAGTGATCGAAGGGTGATAGATAATGCCGTTTCGATTTTGGTGGGTTGGTATCCGATTTCACTCATAGCTTTTGCAACGCTCAGCTTACTGTTGTGGCAAAGCCTTTCGCACAGGTATGGCGTGAAGGTTGGATGTTGGCCGAGTATGAACTGCAGCATTGCTGCTATGCGTGCAACTGTTTTCATCGCGGCCATGGGCGCTGCAATTTTTGTTTTGTGCAAACCAGTAATTGATTGTAGTAAATCAAATAGACCGTTGTAAGAAAGATTGTTACCACCCAATATGTAATTTTCACCGGCTTTGCCATGACGCATGGCAAGTAAATGACCTTCAACAACATCATCAATAAATACATAGTTGGCAATGGCTTCGCCTTTTCCCGGCACAAGGAATAACGGGTATTTCAGGTAGTTTGAAATAGCCCTTGTTACTGCATTTGAATAGGTGGCGATGCCGGGCCCAAACACCCGCGATGGATTTACAATCACTGCATCATAACCATTGCGTACATAATTTTTAACCTGTTCTTCTGCCAGGTGTTTCGACAAATCGTAATCATTGTCAAAGGGCTCCAGCCTTGGGTCGCCTTCGCTTAAAGGCATTTCAAAAGATTTGCCCATAACACCAGCGGAGGAAGTGTACACCACTCTCTCAACACTGTTGTATGCGGCTGCTTCCAGCACATTGATTGTTCCCTGCAGGTTGGTGGCATACATTTCATTGTTGTTGGCAGTGTGCATGCGGGCAACAGCAGCAACATGGTACACCTGCTGGCATCCTTCCATGGCAACTTTGAGGCCCGACGTGTCCTGCAAATCCCCTTTTGCCCAGGAGATGTTCGGAATAGATGACTCGATTTGACGGTTCCTGTATAAAGCAACTACTTCATATCCTTCAGCAGCCAGTCGCTTGCAGAGTTTCCATCCTATATAGCCTGTTGCTCCTGTTACTAAAATTTTCATGGTTGTGTGTTTGAGTTTGTTGGATGATATGTTTTGCCTGTATTTAATGGTAGTTCATGTAGCTTCTCGTCTACAACAATTCTTGACCTGAATATTTTGAGCAAGACGATTAGAAAGAATACCAACACCACTATTATATAGTCAATAATGAGCATGGTGTTCTCTTTTTTATTGACGCAATATTTTTACAATACCCACCGATGTTTCCGATTCCATCATGGCCAATGCCCCATTCACATACTGATATATGGTGTAGTCGCCATTTGGCTTAATGATACGGTAAGTGTGATTGCCTGTTGATTCAATGCGCATGAACGAAAGGTGTTCTTCGGAATAGTAAGTGGTGGTGGTTAACGGCTCCTGGAAGTAGAAAAGCAATGCCGTAAAAAGGATTGGGCTGTTTATGGTTTCTGCCTTGCTATTGCCTTGTTGTATGATATAGGCGTTGTCTTGCCGGCGCATGGTAAGATTGGTGGCCCTCATGCCCGTCACCTTTTTATAATAATCGGATGCAAGCAGCAAACCATTTCTGAATAGGTTGCGAAGGCTGATATCAACACTAATGGTGAAGAGAAAATTTTCTTCAGTGTGCATTTGCATAGTGTACCATGTGCCTTCGCTGCTTAAGGTTGCATTCAAAGCAATAGTGCCAACTTGTTTGCCATGCCTCCAAACTGTAAAATTCCTGTGCACATTTTCCGGTTCAGCCTGGAGTAAATGGGAAATGGTCAAAAGCAATGCTGTAAAAATGATGTTGTAGATCATAGCAGCTTTTCTGCTTTTTCTGAGCGGTGGTGTGTTGAGGTGTTTCATTGTTTGGGCTTTTCTGAACTAAATCTAATATGCCAGCAGGGCGTTAGTCAATGAGCATTTGCTATGCTGCGCATTCGGGTTTACACATAGGCATTCCTGCTTGATAGTTGGGTTCTTACAGTTTTTATTTTTCGGAAACAATTGCCATCGCCAGGCATCAGAGGTGTGGAAGGGCTCGTTCGGTTTATCAATTCAGTTTGTAGAACTGTTGCTCTGTATGCGGGGGTTATCAATCCCGGTCTGATTACTCAAAAGCAATTGGTAACTTTCTGTGACGAAATGCTCCAGACCATATGTGCTTTTCCTCCTGGCAACATTCCTGCTTATTTCCTGTCCGACTTTTGCGGCTGCTTCCGCGGCTACAGTATTGGCTGTTTGGCAATCGGCTTACTTCATAGTGTTAGCAGTTGTATTAATTGCTACCGCTATTGCAGAAATTTTTGTGTGGCGGCTTCATGTAATCAGAAAGAAGGATCTAAAAGAAAGAGAAGTGCAGTTGCAAATGATGCAGTTGCAGGACAAGGCACTGCGGGCTCAAATGAATCCCCATTTTGTTTTCAACTGCCTCAACAGCATTAAAACGCTTGTGCAGGAAAAGCGCAATGATGAGGCCGTGAATTACCTCACCACCTTCACAAAATTGCTGAGGGCTTTGCTGCAGCATGCCGACAAAACGTCGGTCAGCCTTTACGATGAATTGGAGACATGCCGACTTTATCTTGAACTGGAATCGCTTCGGTTTGGTGGGCATTTTTTTTACAGTATAGAAGTGCAGCATGATATTGACCTGAAATCTTTTGTAGTGCCAGCACTCATATTGCAGCCGATTGTAGAAAATGCTATCTGGCATGGCCTGATGCCGAAAAAGGAAAAGGGAAACCTGAAGATTGCAGTTATTGCTGAACAAAACAAACTTGTTTGCTTAGTGGATGACGATGGCATTGGCCGAGGGGCTTCAAAGGCAATGCAGGAGCAGGGTGGTCACCATCAATCGAAAGGTGTGCAACTTACAACGGAGCGCATGGACCTGTACAGCCGGATGCAGTTGTATGGCGAAGCATCGGTGCAAATAACTGATAAGCTTGACAACAACGGAAAAGCCATGGGTACCCGCGTTGAACTTACATTTTCAATCAACTGATTATGATGACAGCAATCATTATTGATGACGAACAGCACTGCATTCAATCATTGAAAAATGATATTGCTAATCATTGCCCCGAAGTGCAGGTGGTTGGCGAGGCAATGAATGCTAAAGATGGAATGCTGCTCATCAAGCAATTATCCCCCAAACTTGTATTTCTGGATGTTGCAATGCCCTGGATGAATGGTTTCGAAATGCTTGAGTTACTTCCTGCTATCAACTTCGCATTGATTTTTACAACAGCTCACGATGAGTTTGCAGCCATGGCATTCAGAAAAAGTGCCGTAGACTATTTGCTGAAACCCATTGCGGTGCAGGATTTGGTAGAGGCAGTTGCAAAGGCTTCGGTGAAGTTGGCAGCCATGAGCCATGAGCAGCATGTAAGCAACCTCATCAGCAATTACAGGCAGCCGGAGCATTTGCAAAAGATTGCATTTCCTTACCGCGAAGGATACGAGTTTGTGAACCCGGCTGATATCAGTTATTGTGAAGCTGAAGGGGCTTATACAAAAGTGCACCTTGCTGATGGCAGGATGTTGCTGATTTCAAGAAGCCTTGGCGACATTGGTGAATTGTTGCCAACTGCCGATTTCATTCGCATACATCATTCTTCCATTGTCAACGCCGGTTTTGTCACACATTTTATTCGGACAGATGGTGGTTACGTGCAATTGAAAAACGGGGTGCGCCTGATGGTGAGCAAATCGAAAAAGGAAATGGTGATGGAACAGTTGGGATTGAAATAAATAATGGATATTAGGAGAGCCCTTTTAAGAATTTAATCAACACTACCAGCATGAGTGATACTCCTCAGAAGCGCATCTTCGACAAGTTGCGTGAAATGATGCCTGCTGATGTAAGCCTTGCCGACCAATTGACTGAATGGTTGCATGTAAGCAGCGACAGTTCATACAGGCGCATCAGGGGCGAAACGCCCCTCACGGTAAACGAACTGGTTACGCTTTGTGAGCGCACCGCCATGACGCCCAACCAATTATTGAATCTTGGTGCCGAAAACCAGGTAATGTTTGAACCGAATTTCGCAAAGGCTTCGGTGCAATCGTTTAAATCCTATCTGCAAAACATAGTTGGCCAGCTTACAACACTGCATTCATATAAGGAAACGAAAGTGATTTATTGCAGTAAGGACCTCCCGATATTCCATTTTTTTCTTCATCCTGAACTGGCAGCGTTCAAATATCATTTTTGGATGCATGTAGTCATGCAGGACCCTGCATACCAGGATAGGCCTTTTGAATTCCAGGTAACTGATAAGGAAATTATCCAGTTGCAGGAAAGCGCACTTGATTTGTACAACGCCATCCCCAGCATTGAAATATGGAACTCCGAAAGTGCCAACAGCACTTTGTTCCAGATTGACTTCTACAAACATTCGCGTCATTTTGATTCGGCCAAACAATTGGGCCGGTTGTACGATGCGCTTGATGAAATTGTTTACCACATTGAAAAGCAGGCAGAGGCGGGCACCAAATTCTGGCCGGGGCAAAACCCGGGTTTGCACCAGCAGAATTATGAGATGTATTACAACCAGGTGGCTTTGTCAGACAATACTATGCTTGCAGTTACCAACCAAATGAAAGTGGCCGTTTTAAATTATGGCGTATTGAACTATCTTACCTGCTACGATCAGGCGTTTTGCGCTTCGGTGGAGGTGGATTTGAATAACCTAATCAGGCGGGCAACCAAACTGAGTGAAGAAAATGTGCGGAAACGTGTGATGTTCTTTAATGCTATTCATGAAAAAATAAATTTCTACAGAAAAATGCTATGAGTAATGAAGAAATGGATATGGAACACCTGCAGCAGGAACTTTTCCGGTTGGTAAAGGAAAGATTACCTGCGCACCTGTCATTGGTGGAAACCATAGCGGGTTTGCTCAGCATCAGCACTGATAGTGCTTATCGCCGTATTCGAGGAGAGAAGCCAATGGACCTGATGGAAGCAAAACGGATTTGCAATCAATTCAATATTTCGTTGGATGCAATCATGGGTCTTGGTGGTGGCAGGCTCATTTTCACCAGCAACCATAGCAACACACCCGGGGAATTTGATTACAAAGAATACTTGTTGTCTGCTACCAAAAGCATGCAATATTTTCATTCCTTTCCTGAAAAGAAACTCTATTACGAATGCAAGGATATTCCACTGTTCTTTCATTTTCACAGCAAGGAATTGGCAGCGTTTAAATATTTCTTCTGGCAGAAGTATTTGTTCGGTTCGCGGGAAACAAAGAAGTTTTCTTTCGATGACTATCCAGATGAAATGTTCGAAATCGGCCGCAGGTTTTATCATCTCTATGCCACACTTCCCTCTGTAGAATTCTGGAATGCGGAAAGCATCAACAGCACCATCCGGCAAATTGATTTTTACAGCGATACCGGGTTTTTCAAATCAAAAGATGATGTTGCCCTTGTGTACACCAAACTGAAAGAACTATTGAGCGACATTGAACAGATGAGTGCTGCGGGTATGAAGAAGGTGGTGTTGCAGGATGAAGCGAATGTGGAGCCGGGCCGATATGAAATGTTCAATAATGAAGTGATGTTGGGAGGTAATACCATTCTTGCCGTCATTGGCGTAAGCCGCATGGTCTTTCTCAACCACAGCGTATTTCATTATGCCGTAACCACCGACCTTGCTTTTGGCATGTATATCCAGCGATATATGGAAAACCTTGCCAGGGCATCTACCCTTATCAGCAAAGTGAGTGAAGTAGAAAGAACGGCTTTTTTCAGTTTGATGCAAAAAGCCGTTCAGGCAAAAATTGACCGATTGTGAGTGTGTACAGCAAATGGTTTTATAGTGTGAGTTTGCTGTGCGGGAATATATAACCCGGTGGAACAGCGGTGTGAAAGATACGGTCCCACAAGGTGGTACTCCATCCAAAGCCACGGTCGAAACCACCTGCTGCATGATACAAATGCTGCCTGTACAATCCCGGCATCAGTTTAATACATCCGTTCCATTGCATCAGCACTTTAGTGTAGCTCAACCAAAGCCAGCCTGAAAGCAAGCCTGCTGTGTAGAAGAAAAAGAAATGAAGGTGAAAGGAAAGTTCCAGCAGGATGAGCAACAACAACACCATGAGAATACGACCAAGCCTGTTTTTGCAGATGAGCGAATCATTGTCATGTTGGCAATGATTATGGGTTTCTTCTCCATTTTTATGAAATACAAAACGGTGGATTGTGTATTCCAAAAACGTCCAGTGTACAAAGCCGGAAAAGCCCAGGCAGACTGCACAAAGTATAACGGATGCCTGGAATAATGCAACTGAGGCCACTGTTGTCGCTATCAGCGAGATAGCTACCACTAATAGCTGTCGCGGTTTGTTGTTTGGGGTATGCGGATGATGGTTTTGTAAATACTTGCTTTGCATAGGATGCCTAGCAGTTGGCGGCATTGCCTCATGATGCGATTGGCTTTTCAATGCCACAAACGGCATCATCATCCGCATTTCATTGTCAAGGGCAAATTTTGGTGAGTAGTGCGTTTTTTATTATCACTGTTTCTGTACCAAAACTATTTTGGGTATAGCACCACTTTGAATTGAATATTGCGGTGATTGTCACAATAGAGGCAAGGATTCATGCTGCTTTTGCGCATTCTGCGTGGCAGGTACAATTAGTTGCACCAGGCCGTAATGGCAGAGGAGCATATTGCAAAACCTGCAAAACTCAGTAGTGCATTAAAACAAAATCATCAGGCCTATATCGCCATCAGGAGTACCTGCCAGGCTTTTGCCACCTCTTCCCGGTTGAGCAGTTGTGCGGCGTAGCGGTGCAGTTCCTGTTCCATTTCATCGGGGTTGGCAGCATAGTACTGAACTATCTGCCTGCAGTTTTCATCGGTAAACGAAGGATCTGCGACTGGCATTTCGTGCACATTGGCCAGCATGCCCAGGTGGTTGCCAGTGAGTATTTTACTTTGGCGAATGGCTTCGGGAAGAGCATCCATGCCAATGCCCAACTCAACATTGGGCTTGGGCACTGAAAATACAGCATCGCCACTGGCACGGCAGTAGTAATCAAATCCCATGCGTGCCACGAGGTCTATTTTATGTGGGTCAATCTGGTGGTGCTCGTTCAGTACGGCATCGTTAATGTGCATCACGAGCAGGTCGCAAATAACCAGGTTGGCGGCCCCGCCGCTATCACCAGTTTCAATAACTTGCCGAACCCTGCATTCCATTTGCACCGGGCTTTCAGCCACACGGAAAGGTTTCACCATTTCTGATTCCAGTTTTGTGAAGCCCCCTTTTATAAACTCGTCAATACCTTTGGGATATTCGCAACTTGCAAGGCTTTGTTGCTGCACCATGTTGTAGTTCACTACATTGATCACCACTTCGCCCGTTTCTTTCACATTCTCGAGCGTATTCTTTACGCCGCCGTCACGTACCCGCCTTGTGGGCGAAAAAATAAGGGTAACAGGATTGCTGCCGAAGACATTGAAGAAACTGAAAGGGCTGAGGTTGGGCCTTCCGTCTTTGTCCATGGTACTGGCAAAACAAATAGGACGCGGCGATACTGCGCCCAACAGGTATTGGTGAAGTACAGATGTCTTCAATTCTCCGGGAATAATTTTCATACCACTTACCCCTGAAAGCCTTTGGAACTCATTGTTCGGGGCGCTTTACAAATACTGAAAAATGATTTACTAAAAACCGCGGCAAATATCAGAACAGGCGCTCTACTCCTGCGTGTGCCAGGTCACCATTTTTTTCGGTATTGGAAATCAGCAATACGCCGGGTTTGGTGCCTTTGGCAAAACGGCCAAACTGGTTAGAAATTCCGAGGGCTTTGGCTCCGTTTGCAGTGGCCCATTTCAACAGTGAAGCAAGCGGTGTTGCAGGAAATGCTTTTTGCAGTGTTTGCATTTCGGCTAGTATGCTGAGTTGCTTATTGCTGGCAAAGCTATCAGTGCCAAGGCAGATGTTGAGGTGATGGTGCTGCAGCATTTCAATATCGGGCAGCGGGTTACCAATGTACTGGTTGGCATTGGGGCAGAGGCAAAATGAAAATCTTTCAGGCACCACATGGTAACTGTCTTCAAGAAAACGGATATCATCTTCTTTGGTGTAGCAGTTATGAACCAGGATAACCGAGCCTGCAGTAGGCAGCATATGTGCTGCGTATTGTAAACTACTGCCGCCTTCAGGTTCAAAGAAATCAATATTCACACCAATGGCTTCAAACAGCCTGAGCAGGTCACCTTGTTTTTTTGTAATGAATATTTCTTCGGCCTCACTTTCCTGGTTGTGCATGCAGGCCACTGTTTGTTCATGGTTCTGAATCAGTTCAAACAGCTTTGCCGAAACCGAATAGGTCGCATGTGGTACCATGCTTATTTGCTTTGCAGGAAAAAATGGTTTGAATGCATGGGCTACCTGCAATGCCTGGTCAAATCGCTGCTTTGCTGTGGCAGGAACGAATCCTGTTGCCTCTACAAAATTGTGCCAGTACAAATTAGAATGCGCTTTCACACTGATTGAATCGGCAGTATTACAGATATCGCCAATGGCTACAATGCCGTTGCCGGTCATTTGTTCCACTGCAGTTTGCATGCTGTATTGGACAAGGCTTTGGTCGGCCTGCCGGCTAAACATGACTGTGAGTAAAAAATCGACCATGCCGGTGTTAGGCTCCACCTGGTCTTTCATGTGACTCAGTTCAAGATGGCAATGCGTGTTTACAAAGCCGGGGCAGAGCCACCCATCGTCAAGGCGGCGCACGTCAGCCAAAGCATCAGATGCAGGAAGAAGGTTTTCAATAACGCCATCATCAGTTAGAACCAGCACTGCATTTTCATGCAACTGCTCGCCGTCAAAAACAAAGGGTGCCGATATTTTCTGATAAGCCATGAAGACTGTTTTCGGTTTCTTGTTAGTTGTTTGAAGGTCGCAACATCCTGTTTCGCACTTCACATTTTCACTTTCGTATTTGTCTATTCTTCTAAACTTATTTCAGCATTTGCTTTTGCTTTTTAATCGGAATTCATAAAGCCCCTTCAGGGGTTGGGGTTTACAAATCACCCAACTGCGGTCGCATCACAATGTCTTCCACACAAGCCTGTGGGCTCAATTGTGATGCAGTGTAAATCATTTTCGCCACATCACTCGCATCCATCAATCGGTCTTTGTCCACACCACTGCCGGCCCAGCTATCAGTCCACACGGCACCGGGCATTACATTGGTTACTTTAATGCCAAATGGCTTCATTTCTTCCCGCAGGTTTTTACCAAAACCCAGCAGGGCAAACTTGCTGATGCTGTAGCTGCCTCCATTATCGTATGCATGGAGCGAAGCAATGGAACAGAGATTGAAAATGTGCCCGTGTTTCTTCTCCATCATAGCCGGCAACAAGGCACGTGTAAGATGGTAGGCCGAATAAAGGTTGGGTGCCATCATTTCCTCCAGCGTGCCCTCCGGTTCATTGTGCACCGAACCCGGCAGGAAATTACCCGCATTGTTTACCAGGATATCGGCTGTACCTGCGTTGCTTTCAAGCCATTTTTCCAATACCCGAATGTTGTTTTTCTCCGCAAGGTTGCAGGCATGATGCAGGATGGTGGAATTGGGAAATTTTGCCTGCAATGCCACGGCCGATTGAGCCAGCATTTCGGCATTTTTCGATACCATCACTACCGTATTTCCTTTATCGTTGGCAGCAAAAATTTCTGCAATGGCAAGGCCTATTCCCCTTGATGCTCCCGTGATGACAATGACCATTATTTACCGGTTGTTTTGTGATACAATTGTAGCTTGCGCAAATATCGGTGATACCCCCCGACCAGTAACTGAATGAAATACCGGCACCTCTTTTTCGACCTCGACCATACACTCTGGGATTTTGAAACCAACAGCCGCGAAACACTGCAGGAAGTATTCTTCAAACACCGGCTGAACGAGACACTGACGCCTGACTTTGATTTGTTTTTCGAACGCTATTCCTTTCACAACAAAAGGCTGTGGGACCGCTACCATCATGGCTTTATAAAGCAGGATGAACTGCGCTGGAAACGTATGTGGCATGCTATGCTGGAGTTTAAGGTGGGCGATGAGAAACTGGCAAAAGCGATGAGTGTGGAATACCTGCAACTGCTGCCTACCAAACGGGCTTTGTTTCCTTATACCCTTGAAATCATTGAATACCTCACGCAGAAGGGTTATGAATTGCACCTCATTACCAATGGCTTTGAAGAGGTGCAGTGGGGCAAGTTGCGCAACAGTCAATTGGAGCAATATTTCAAACACGTCATCACCAGCGAAAGGGCTATGTCGCTAAAGCCGCACAAAGAAATTTTCGAATTTGCCTTGCAAGCAGCAGGGGCATCAAAGCCCGAGAGCATTATGATTGGCGACAACCTGGATGCGGATATCCGCGGTGCCATGGAGGCTGGCCTTGACACCGTGTTTGTAAACCACATAGGCGAAACTACTGAGCTGAAGCCCACCTACATCATCCACCACCTCAGGGAACTGGAGGACATTTTCTGAAATGCCAAATATGCTTTTGCCGATGAGATAAAATTGTTTTTGGCAGCAGGCTACCTTTGAGCCGGATGAAAAAATCGTACCTGCCTTATTTCGCACTATTTCTCACCTCCACTATCTGGGGTACCACCTGGGTAGTTTCCAAAATAGGTATCCGCGGCATTCACCCCCTGTATTTTTCTGCCATACGCCAAACATTGGGCGGACTATGTTATCTCACTTTTTTCACACTTACCGGCAAAGCAACCTGGCCAACGCTGAAAGAATGGGGCTACCTTATTTTGATGGCCCTCCTGTTGTTTGTACTCAGCAACGGCCTTACTACCTGGGGTATTAAATACATCAGCAGCGGATTGGCAGCCATCATTGGCGCCATCTTCCCCTTATTTGTGGCCATCATCAATTGGCTCATTGGCGATAAAGACAAACCCAACTGGCTGGCAAATGCCGGTTTGATACTTGGCTTTGCAGGAGTAGCTATTATTTTTTACGAACACCTCGCCGATCTTGGCAATGCGGAGTTTTCATTTGGCATTGTGCTTTCATTTATTGCTGCCATTTCATGGGCCATCGGCACGGTGGTTACTACACGAAACACTATATCGCTCAACAGGTATTACAGTTTGGGTTGGCAAATGTTTATTGCAGGATTCATATTAGCAAGTGTGGCGGCTGCTTCGGGTGTTACAGTTCCGCTGCAACAAATACCAACCGGCACCTGGCTAAGCCTTGGCTACATGGTGCTATTTGGGTCGGTAATTACGTTCGGCGCTTTTGTGTATTCACTGCATCATCTGCCCACTGCCATTGCATCGCTGTATGCTTATATCAATCCTATTGTTGCTGTGGTGCTGGGGCATTTTGTGCTGGGCGAAAAATGGAGCCTGTTTTTGCTGGTAGGTGCACTCATTACTGTGATGGGAGTTTTTGTTGTGAATACGGCCTATAAAAAAGCCGCGAATGGTGAAACTTTCACCCTCCGCGGCCTTTTGTCTGGACGAAGTAATTGATGAAAACAAAATCCATTCACCATTCACTTGTCATCCGTCATCTATTCACTACTTCACCAGTTTCAACTCGCTAATCAGGTTGCTTGCGCCACCCAGTTTGTCTATACACCAAAGTACGTACCTGATGTCTACACAAATGGTGCGGCATAGGTCTTTGTCGAAATTGATTTTATGACTCAGTGCCTCGTAGTTGCCATCAAAAGCCAAGCCAATTAATTCGCCATTGCCATTAATAACGGGGCTGCCGCTATTACCACCGGTGATGTCATCTGTGGTAATGAAGCCAATCACCAGGTCCTTGCGGGTGGCATCGGCATACTGGCCAAAATCCTTTTTCTTCAGTAGTTCTATTTGTTTGGCAGGCAGGTCAAATTCGTAATCACCGGGCACATACTTCTGCAGCAAGCCGGCAGACGTTGTTGCGTAATCATAGCTCACGCCGTCTCTTGGCTTGTAAGCTTTCACTACACCAAAAGAAGTGCGCATGCTGAAGTTGGCATCGGGGTACATGACTTTCTTCGGGTTCATTTCGCGGAAAGCTTTCAGGTATTTGTGTCCAAGTTCGGTGTTGGCATTGGTGAAAGCATCCAGTTGTGGTCTGTACTTGGCCCAGTTTTCTCGAAAGGCTTTGGCTGTGTAATACAATGGGTCGTTTTGCAAAATGCCGGCATCTGGGTTAGCCAAAAAGTACTTCCATTTGGCATCATCGAGTATCAGGCTGTTCGCAAATGCTGATGCCGCCCAGTTTTTATAAGAGGTTTCATCTTTGAGACTGCCAAAAGTTTGCTTCAACATACTGTAAAACATCACTGGTTGCTGGTCCGGCGCAATATCATCATTGAAGGCCTTCACAATTTGCCACAGCATTTGTTGTTCACTGGGTTTGTTCAGGTCTTTCAGCAGTGAGTCGCGGCCTGCATTCATATCGGCAGCAGCTTTTTTTGCATCTCCTCCTCCTCTTGTCAGTATGCGTTCAATGGACACCAGCCTGTTGGCAAAGCGGATGACTGTTGGGCCCATAATGCCTTGCTCCATGTACTCCCTTTGTTTTGCATAAGGTTGCCATGCTTTGTATGCATTTTCATAATCACTGAAAAGTGTAGCGTATTCTGTTTTGTTGTTTTGCTTAATCCAGGCAGCCAGTGCATCTTCCTGCGCTTTCTTGGTGCCAAACACATCATACTTCAGCAGTTGTTTGGTTTCACCATCGTAAAACTTCCAGTAGTTGGCTAGGCTTGCATAGCTCGATGCCAGTTGAAGTTTAATAGCAGGGTCATTTTTCATTTGCTCAAACATGGCTTTCAGTCGCAGGTCACGCATCTTCACGAAAGATGGATTCTTGATATCGGTGGCCAGTCTCACACCATACGAAGTTTCAAAACGGTTGGTGCTTCCGGGGTAACCGAATATCATACTGAAGCTGCCTTCCTTCACGCCCTTGAGGCTGATGGGCAAAAAGTATTTTGCTTTCAGCGGCACGTTGTCCGCGCTAAATTTTGCAGGCTTCCCGTCTTTTGCGGCAAACACCCTGAAAATGCTGAAATCACCGGTATGGCGCGGCCATTCCCAGTTGTCGGTGTCTCCACCAAATTTTCCTACACTTTCCGGCGGTGCTCCTACCAGGCGTATATCCGTGTACCGTTGGTAGGTGTACATAATAAATTGGTTGTCTTTGAACATGCTGTACACCCGTGCTTCGTAGCCAGTGCCTTCAGTGGCTTTTTTGGCAATGGCCTCAAAAATGCCATTCCTGCGGGCTTCTCTGGTTTTCCAGTCCATGCCTGCAAGGCTGTCTTCCACTTGTTTGGTTACATCATCAATGCGCACCAGGAATTGCACGCTCAATCCCGCAGCAGCAATTTCTTCCTCATGTGTTTTGGCGTAGAATCCATCACGCAGGTAGTTGTGCTCCACGGTGCTGGCCGATGCAATGACATCATAGCCGCAATGGTGGTTGGTGAAAATCAAACCATCGGCACTCACAATTTCGCCGGTGCATCCGCGACCAAAAATCACGATGGCATCTTTAATGGAACCTTTGTTAATACTGTACAGTTGTTCCGCAGTCAGTTTCAGGCCTTTGGCCTTCATTTCGGCATACTTCTGTTGGCCTAAAAGGTATGGAAGCCACATGCCTTCATCGGCAAAAGCCAGCACACTTACAACCAGCAGCGCAATCGATAGGAATAGTTTTTTCATATGTAAAAAGCTTTGAAAGGTTGGCAAACCTAGGGCAATAGGCCCACGTTATTTGCAAACGCAATTTTAAACCCATACCACAACAAAAAAGATGATTTGGAGCAGCAACTGCAGGCAATTCCTGGCAACGGTTTCCAGCCCTACGCTGCTACTCCGCCTGCCACCCAACGGCCCTGCCCCTGCGCACATGGCAAAGGCGGGGGTATCCGCTGCGGTCAGGGCTAGGCCAAGCCACTTGCATTGCCCGGCTTTCCCTTTGTTGCATGCCGGCTTCGTCATCTCAATTCACCGTGATGCAGCTATTTAATGCCTACCTTTCTGCATTCAACCTCAACTAAAAAATCAAGCTATATGACATTCGTTTTTTTGGGAATACTGGTCATTATCATCGTATCCATAATTGCACGCAGCGTGCCGCAGGCACATCGTTTTGCACCGGCTGGCAGGGGCGTGGGTATTGCCCTGGTGGTGCTGGGCATTCTTGTATCGTCTATAGTACAAATTGGTCCTGGTGAAATAGGTGTGAAAGTGCTTTTCGGAAAAGTGCAGAATTCGGTTTTGGCAAGCGGGCTGCACTTCGTGAATCCTCTGCTCGAAATCCAACATCTCGACGTTCGTACCCAAAACTACACCATGAGCAGTGTGCACGATGAAGGCGACAGGGCCGGCGATGATGCCATTCGTGTACTCACCAGTGATGGTCTTGAAGTAGTGATAGACCTAACGGTTTTATACCGCGTGGTGGGCAGCGAAGCACCGCGTTTGCTGCAGGAAACAGGTTTTGACTTCCGTGATAAAATCGTACGCCCGTTATGCCGCACCAAAATTCGCGATAATGCAGTTTATTATCAGGCTATTGAATTGTACAGCCTCAAACGCGATGAGTTTCAGGATCGCATTTACAAAAGCATTGAAGGCGATTTCAAAAAACGTGGCTTGCTGCTGGAGCAACTGCTGGTGCGCAACATCACCTTGCCGGCCAGTGTACGCTTGACTATTGAACAAAAAATCAATGCAGAACAGGAAGCACAGAAAATGCAGTTTGTATTGCAGAAGGAACGCCAGGAAGCTGAACGCAAACGCGTGGAAGCGCAGGGCATTTCAGACTATCAGCACATCATTAGCGAAAGCCTTACAGATAAACAATTGCAATACGAAAGCATCAAAGCCATGAAGGAACTTGCCCAAAGCCAAAACAGCAAGATGATCATCATGGGCCGTGGAAATACGCCCATCATACTCGATGGCAAGCAGTAGCAGCAGCCTGCTACGCCGACCAGCTTACCGTTCCGTCTTTTTCGTCCTTCAACTGTATGCCCAATTCGGCCAGTTGGTTGCGGATGGCATCACTTGTCTGAAAGTCTTTACGGGCCCTGGCTTGACGACGCAGGTCAATCAACACTTGCATCACTCCATCCAGCTTGCCGTTGCTGCCCGATGCAGCAGAAAGTGGTTGCAATCCCAGGATATCTTCCAGCCAGGTTTTCATGGCTGATTGTAGCAGTGTGATGGTTTGGCTGCTAACAGCATCTGCCTTTACCTGCCCGCCTTTGATGCCGTTGATAACGGGCGCCAGTTCGAACATATTGGCCAGCACTTTTGCAGTATTCAGGTCATCATTCATGAAGTCTGTGAACTCAGCAACCAACTGCAGGATGCGGGCTTCGAGTTCTTTGTCACCGGCCACCGCAGGAAATTTTTCTGCATCAAACTTCAGCAGGTTTTCATACGCTTCCCACAAACGCTTCAACGCTTTTTCCGAAGCCTGCAAAGCCTCATTGCCAAAATCGAGTGTGCTGCGGTAATGACTTTGCAGTATGAAGAAGCGGATGGCCATGGGATGATAAGCCTGCTCGAGCAATGGATGGTTGCCGCTGAACATTTCCGTTAGTTTAATAACGTTGTTGTAGCTCTTGCCCATCTTTTTACCGTTGATGGTAATCATATTGTTATGCAGCCAGTATCGGGCCATCATTTTGCCATGGTGGCAAATGCAGCTTTGCGCAATCTCACTTTCATGATGCGGAAACTGAAGGTCCATGCCTCCGCCATGGATGTCGAATTCGTCGCCCAGGTATTTACTGCTCATGGCCGAGCATTCAATGTGCCAGCCCGGAAAGCCTTCACCCCATGGGCTTGCCCATCGCATGATGTGTTCTGCGGGTGCTTTTTTCCAAAGTGCAAAATCCTGAACGTTTCGCTTTTCCTCCTGGCCTTCGAGGTCGCGGGTGGTTTCCATCAATTCATCAATAACCCTGCCGCTAAGTTTTCCGTAGGGATAACCTGCAGCGTATTTCTTTACATCAAAATACACTGAGCCATTTACCTCGTAAGCGTATCCTTCCTCAATGATTTTCTTGATCATTTCTATCTGCTCCACAATGTGGCCGGTAGCTGTTGGTTCAATGCTGGGGTCAACATTATTGAACTGCTGCATTGCCCAGTGAAACAGGTTGGTATACTTCGTAACCAGTTCCATGGGTTCCAGTTTTTCCAGCACAGCCTTCATGCTGATTTTGTCTTCTGCTTCGCGGCCTTCTTCTTCAAAATGACCAGCATCGGTAATGTTGCGTACATAGCGCACTTTGTAGCCGAGGTAGTTGAGATAGCGATAGACAACATCAAACGTGATATACGGCCTTGCATGGCCCAGGTGGCTCTCGCCGCTAACGGTGGGTCCGCACACATACATGCCTACATGGCCGGGAGTAATGGGCGAAAAAACTTCTTTCTGACGGGTATAACTGTTGTAAACCTGCAATTGCGTTGACATCGGGATAATGCTTTGGAAAGAAATAAAAAGGGATGAATGAAATGATGCCTGCCGGAGGCAGAAAAATAGTAGCCGCTCAGCGGCAGCAACAACAACATGCTAGGTGAAATACTGCGTCATTCATCTTGCTGCAATGTTACGGATTATTTTGTGAGTTTGAGGTCTGCAATCACCGGCTGGTGGTCGCTGAGCTTGTTGCTGACCGTGGTGCATTGCTCCACCTCCCATGCGGGGTCTGCCAATATGTAGTCTATGCGCAGTGTGGGCGCCAATGAAATAAATGTGCGGCCAATGCCGAATCCGCGGTCGAGGAATGCATCGGTGCGATCGCCCTTGATGTGCCAGTATGCATAGCTGTTGGGCACGTCATTCAAATCGCCGCAAAATATTTCAGGCCCTGTGCAACTGTCGAGATAGGGCCTTATCTGGTCTGCCTGAGAACCGCGGTTGCGGAAGGCCCTTTTCATTTTTTCAAAAATGTTGGCCGATGCCTCAACAAGGCTGTCCTCGGTATTGCGGATACGTTCAAGGTCTCGGTAATCTGTACCGGAAAACTTGAATGATTGCAGGTGCGAAGTGAATACACGTATCGTATCGTTTTTGAAAAGTATATCGGCATACAACAAGCTTTCGGGGCTTGATGTGAACTGGATTCTTTTCTTTCCTACAATCAGGTGTTTCGAAAAAATGGCCAGGCCGCTGGAATACCCAAAAACAGCCCTTGAATAATCTTTCGACAATACCATGTATTTGTAGCCAAGTTCCTCCATAAAATGCTGGTTGTCGCGGCCAATTTCGGGTGCATCATATTGGCCAAACTCCTGCAGGCATACTACATCAGGCTGATATTTTTTGATGAGTGCAAAAATCTTTCTTGCATTGGCTTGTTTTTCTTCGCGGTTCAGTTGCCCAAGGCCTGCCATTGATTTCACATTCCATGTCATTATCCGCAGTTCGGCATGGCGGTTGTTTTTCCTGCCTACTGCAAATCCATCGGCTGTTAGCCCGGCAATAACACTTACCTGTTTCCAGCCAAGCAAAATGGTGGCAATAGGAATGAGCATCAACCTGATTTTGAAAAAGAACCAAAAGACAAGGAAAGCCAACAACACAATAAGCAGGTAGGGAAGCAGTAAGCTGAGGAAACTTATCAGCCAGAAAGTTTCAGGGTTGAGCCATGGTTGCAGGCATGCCAGCAAAAACACCAGGCTCACCACCACATTGCTGATAATGAAAAAGTTTTTGCCGAGTTTTCTGATGCTGAATGCCATAGCCAATTGCTGTGAAATTAATGGGAATGACTGTTTTTTTGTGCAGAAGGGTTGCCCACATTCAACGAAGCTGCAAATCGGAAATTACCGGGTAATGGTCAGAAAACCGCACAGGAAAGGTGCAGGACTGCAATATTTCAAATTCGGGTGCTGTGAATAAATAGTCGATGCGGAGGCTGGGCAACCTTGAATGGAATGATTTTCCAAAGCCCCAACCACATGCAAGAAATGCATCTTTTCGGTTGCCTTTTACAAGCTGGTAAACATAGGAGGATGGCACAGAATTCAGGTCGGCACCCAGTAACACCGGTACACTGCAGGTGTCGAGAAAACGGCGTAATACAGTTGCTTCGCGAACATGGTAAGGTTGGTAATAGGTCATTTTGGTAAACCTGCTGCCGGAGCGGATGATGGCGCTGTCCTCCCACTGAAAATAGTCCAGTGCAGGTGGTTCATTTTTTTGGGTGCGCAGGTTCATGCTTTGCAAATGGGTGGAAACAAATCGTATGCTTTTGCCATGGAAAACAATATCTGCCCAATTAATAAATTCAGGAAATTTTCTTCCGGGGTAAGGCAGGTATCCTGTTTGCACCATTGGCATTTTTGAAAACACAGCCACCCCCGCTTTCAGGTAACCCCATGGTTTTTGTATTTCATAATGCGGCTTGAAGCTCATGTATCGGTAGCCCAATGAATCCTGCAGCAAGGCAATGTTGGAATGAATGACATCGCTTCTGTAATCTGAAAAATCTTGTATCAAAATCACATCGGGCTGATGCAGCCTGATGAAAGCTACAGCCTGGCTACGCAAGGGCAAATCTTGTGTTTGATTGGGGTCGGCACCAATAAGGTCCATGCAATTCCATTGCATCACACGCAGTGTGTTAGCCTGCTTGTTTTCAACCCAGTTTTTGGCTGGATGCATGCCCCAGCAGTTTTTCATTATCGGAATGCCGGCCAATAATAAAAGCAGCATTACCATTCCTAAAGGTTTCTTCAACCAGAAGACAACCATGGTAGCCGGCAAAAAACAGAACCATGAAACTGGGAAACCAATAGACAAATAACCCATGGGCCACCATTGCCCCGGATGCACGAAATAAACCAATAAGGAAGGAAGGTAAACGGCCAAGGACGGCAATGCCAGCAACCAGGTGAACCTTGTTTTCAGACGCAAACCAACAGCCTGCTTACTACTCAAGCGTAATTGTTTTGTGGAACTAACTACAATTCTTCTTTGCTTGCCCGGCGAAGAAATTCTTTTTCCTCATCTGACAAATGATTGTAACCCTTTGCGTTGATTTTATCAAGCAGTTCATCAACGCGTTGCTGTGTTACGTTGGGCGTTCGTACAAAGGGCTCTTTGGTAGCTTTGTAATGACGCTGTTCTTTTGTTTGTGGCTTTGCAGGCTTGTTGCGTGCCGGGTCGAACAAACCAAAGAACCAGTTGTACAATTGATGCATCCATTCGCCCCAATCAGCTCCGCGTTGATAGGCACGCATGTACAACAAACCAGTGAGGCCACCCGAAAGGTGAGCAATAGCAATGCCCGCACCGCTGCTGGCAATCAGCGCATAGTCGAGCAATACAAAAATCAATGTAAGCACCCACAATGGGATGCCACCATGCAGCATGGGAAATAATCGGTAACCAGGTGCCAGTGTTGTGGTGGCCACTGCAATGGCCATTACTGCTGCACCTCCACCCTGCAAGGCCGCAACATTGTTGATGTTGAGCGCAAGCGCAGGAAAAAGGTTAACCGAAATCACAAACATGATGGCGCCAAAAAAGCCACCATACAAATAGGCGGGCGCCATGGTGCGGTTGCCTGTGAGGTCCTGCAAAATATATCCGAAGGCCCAGAGCCACAGCATGTTGCTTATCATTTGCCAAACACCTTCATGCGTAAACATGGACGTGAGCAATGTCCATGGCCGCGTAAGCAGCACATCTACTTTGGCAGGCACGGTAAACCAAGCAAGCACATTGTGGTAGTATGCGGCAATGTCCATGCCGCTGAGGTAATAACCAATTTTGATGAAATTGATGAGTACGAAGACGAGGGCGTTCAATGCAATTAAGGCAACAAGGGTATTGCCTTCCTGCCCAAGCAGCATTCTTTTCCTGTTTTGTTGCATTAATGCCATAAAGTGTACGGTGTGGTTATTGCTGTTTTCCGGAATTGGTTATTGTCAAGTAGGAAAGACAAATGTTCAACATAAAATGCTGGTTGGCTTCTACTGTTTTAAAGATATTATTTCTCATTAACCCGTGTCGTTAATAAAATGTTCGCTTGTTGGTTTTGTTCCAGAAATAAACCAACAGAAAACCTACCAAAGCGCCACCCAGGTGTGCCCAGCGGGCTATGTTATCACCGGCGCTGTTGCGCACCGCCATGCTCAGTTCAAAAGCGATATAAATGAGCACGAACCATTTTGCTTTTATTGGCACAAAGAAATAGAGATAGATATACGTGTTGGGAAACAGGTAACCAAATGCCACGAGGCAGCCAAACACTGCACCGCTTGCGCCCAGCGTAGCTTCGCTCAGAGCTGTGTTCACATGGTCTGTTACTGCCAACACTGCCTGGTCGGCAAACTGCAGGTTGGTGGGGTCGGCTTCCCAGGCACGGCCAATGCGGTAAGCCGTAGCACCATCATATCCACTATTTAGATTGTAGGTGTTGTAGAAATTGAAATACTGGTCGAGCGTTGGGTGGTTTTTAAATGCAGCGAAATCAGCCAGCATCTGGTGGTTTTCGTACCAGAGAAAACCGAGGTGGAGCATGGCGGCGCCAAGTCCGCAAATGAGGTAAAAAACGAGGAAGCGTTGCGGGCCCCATAGGTTTTCGAGGATACTGCCAAACATCCACAATGCAAACATGTTGCTGAATATGTGCATGAGGCTGCCATGCATGAATAAATGGGTGACCAACTGCCAGGGCCTGAACAAAGGGGAAAACAGGTGGTGCAGTGCAAATGTGTCACTCATCCAACCCACTTTCACCTGCAAATCGCCACCGGGAATGATGCCGTCGAAAGTAATCTGGGCCAGGAATACAAGGCCATTGATGATGAGGAGATTCTTAATAACGACCGGCAAAATCTGGAAACTGCCGGGCCTGAATTGCGTCATATGCCTATCTGTGTCATTTGGATTGAAGTAGCGAAGTACGCTCAAATTTTACATCAGCGTTGCATAGCAATGTTAAGCATGTGTTTTAAGGTGAATGGGCAGGGGTTGATGATATGGGGGGAGAGGTATGTAGTAAAAGCCATGATTTTTAGCTTTCTGCCCCAAACCTCAAACCATTCGCCTACCAGGCTATCCTCACCATTCAGCCAGCACAGTTACACCGCCCTTTACTTTTTCGCCCATGGCAACTTTCACTTTGGCAGTAACAGGCAACAACACATCCACCCGGCTACCAAATTTGATGAAACCCATTTCCTCGCCCTGCTTCACCACCATGCCTTCGCCCAGGTAGTTTACAATGCGGCGTGCTACGGCGCCGGCTATTTGCTTCACCAGTATTTCATTGTGACCTACCTGGTACACCATGGAGTGCCTTTCATTTTCAGTAGATGATTTCGGATGCCATGCTGCCAGGTATTTGCCTGCATGGTACTTGCTGTAGGTAACCTCGCCGCTCACCGCATTGCGGTTTACATGCACATTCAGCGGGCTCATAAAAATGCTTACCTGCAGGCGTTTGCCCTTGAAATATTCTTCATCAACCGTTTCTTCAATCACTACTACTTTGCCATCAGCAGGGCAAATTATCTGGCTATCGTTGATGGTGAGGGTTCTCGACGGAAGCCGGAAAAACGAGATGATGAAAATCCATAACCCGAAAGTGAAAATGAAAATGAGGATGGACATCACCGGGTATTGTGGGCTGAGAAACCATACTGACAAGCCATTGAGCGCCCCGAGCAACAAAGTGGCCAGGCCAATGCTTGCAAAACCTTCTTTATGAATTGTCATGATTTGGAAACTGAAAAATTTGAGAAAAATTCGTTCGGCAATGGTGTGAGCGGCAAAAGTAATAGTTACATGCCGAACCTATTGAGTCATCAGCAAGAGTACCAGCCAAACAAATGGTGTGGCCAGCAGCATGCTGTCGAACCGGTCGAGAAAACCACCGTGGCCAGGCATCATGGTGCCGCTGTCTTTTACGCCTGCCCTGCGTTTCAGCCAGCTCTCCACCAGATCTCCTGCAGTGCCGGCTACTGCTGCCGTTAGCGAAACTGCTATGCCCATAGCAAGGCTTGTGTTCACCAGGTAGTGGGCGGAAAATGAAACCACAACCACAGCAAGTAGTACGCCTCCAATAGTCCCCTCCCAGGTTTTCTTGGGTGATATTTTTGAGAAGGGCGTTCTGCCAATCATGGAACCTACGATGTAAGCCATGGTATCATTCACCCAGAGCGATACGATAAGAAGTATCGGGAATAGCCTGCTGTTGTCGGCCATTGCAGTGTGCGAATCCTGCTGCCGAAGCAGCAGCATAAGTCCAAGGCTTAATGATATGTAAAGCAGTCCCACGGCTGCCGCTCCAAAACTTTTGAGGTGAACTGGCTTTGGATTGCTAATAATGCCGTAGGCCAATAACAGAAAGCCTGCTGCTCCAAATGGAATGAGCAGGTTGTCGCGAAGGCCATAGCCGGCAATAGCATATTGTTCGCCGCAAAACGAAAGCACTAACGAAAAACCAACCAGCATCATACCCAGTTTTTCAAAACTGCTGAAACGGTAATGATGTATTTGTTCGGTGAGCCGCAGGTATTCAAACCAGCAACCAAAATGTATGATTGCAAATAACAACAGGAAACTCCAGTGGTTCCACAAAAGGCCCACCAGCATTACAATAGCGAAAACAACTGCGCTGATGGTACGCGTAATAAAAACTTGTTTGTTCAGTGGCATTTCGCCAAAGTTCCTTCAAATAGGCCAATTAACAATTATTGTTGCAGGTACTTTACCCTGCGATACAGGTTAAAAAAAACAGTTTACACAAGTTTCAAATTCACCGGGTCCCACATGATGTACTTCTTGCCAAAATAACTGTCGTTGCAGAGCAGCGCAGGTGCGCAAGCCCTGAAGCCAAACATGGGGTCTTCCACAACGGTGCCGCCTTGACGGATAGCCCTGAAGAAATTACCGAAGTGGTCATAGTGCGCACCTTTGTATCCTTCTTCTGCTTTGTAAACCGTTTCCCTGGGTGGCAGCATTTTCTTTCTGCCTTCCGGGTTGCCTGCATTTTCCGATGACTTTGATTTAAGGAACGGGTCATCGCTTTCAGCATTGGCATTCAGGCGTACCGTTAATTTATCCCACTCCACATCCATACTGCCTTTGCTACCGTTTAGGCGCAGGTAGGTTGTGCCACTGGTGCCGTCAATGAAATTGCAGCGCAGGCTTAGGTCAAAACTCGGATGCTCTTTCGTTTCCGGATAGTCGAACATGCCCAGCAACACATCAGGTACATCGCGACCATCTTTCCAGTAACGCAGTCCGCCCATGGCAGCAATTTTTACAGGGCCCATACTGTTGGTAATAAAATGGAGGCTGCTAAATAGATGCACAAACAAATCACCGCTCATGCCGGTACCATAATCGAGATAATTGCGCCAGCGGAAAAATCGCAATGCGTCGAAGGGATGTTTTGTTGCACCATTTTCGTAGCGTTCCCATGCTACAGTTTCCACTGATGCATCGGCTGGAATTTTGTATTGCCATGCACCTTCAGGACTCATGCGTGCCCAAAAACCTTCGGCATAATTGAGTTCGCCAATTGCGCCTGCAGCCAACAGTTCTTTTGCTTTTTCATTTCCCAATGAACTGAGGCCCTGGCTGCCTACCTGGTATACTTTGCCGCTTTTTTTCCATGCATTCACCAGTTGCCATCCTTCGCTAACGGCATGCAACATGGGCTTTTCGCAGTACACATGTTTGCCCGCTTCAAGTGCAGACACACTGATGGGCATGTGCCAGTGGTCGGGGGTTCCAATGATGACAGCATCTACATCGGAGCGCTTCAGGAGTTCTTTGTAATCGTTGGTAACAAACAGGTTGCTGCCCCATCGATCTCTTGCAGCATCCAGCCTGCCTTTGTACAAATCGCAAACGGCAGTAATAGAAACACCGGCATGCAAAAGTGCTGTTTTCATGTCTTCACTGCCCATACCGCCAGCACCAATAAGGCCCATGCGTATAGGTTTATCATCATCCCATTCAATATTCTTTCTAAAAATGGATTCATCATTTGCTGAATTTTCATCAGCTGCAAATAGTTTGTTGCCAGCTACAAGCGCTGCGCCTGCCAAACCCATTTGCTGCAAAAATGATCGACGGTTTTTGTTACTCATAAGGCAATGTTGAATACCGATGAAAGTATAGAAAAATGGTGAACCGGGGAGAGGCGTTGAAAAGTTGAAATGTTTAAAGGTTCAAAAGTTCCATGGTTGGGGGCTGGATACAAAAATGCCCCGCAATGATGCGAGGCATTCTGTTCATTCATGACATGAATGAATAAAGCTGGGAATCCTTTTGGGCTTAATGATGGTGATGATGTTGCTGGGCAGTGAATTCTTCCACACTCAATTCCACATCATTGAATTTGGTGACTTGCGATTCGGCCCAGGTGAACAGCTTGTCGGTCAGCATGTCGTTGTAAGTGCGGTCGATGTATTTGCGGTCCTGCATCATGCGTTCAACATAGCTGTCGAGCCATGCTGTGCTTTCATCAAGCGTGGTAACGCCCATGTAGCCCATCATCTGGCGCTTGGCAAATTCACGCAGTTCATCGGGGTGAACACTCAATTGGTTATCGTGCACCAGCTTGTCGCTGATGAGCGTCCATTTGAGCGAATTGATGAACGAAGGAAATTCCTTCTCTACTTCCTCTGCAGTCTTAGGTTGTTCGCCGCCAGTTTGCAGCCAGCGTTTCAGGAAATCTTCCGGAAACTGGATTTGGGTATTGTCAATTAGGTAATGATAAATTTCATCCTGCACCTGGGTGCGTGCCTGTCCTAACCAGTATGCTTCAATATCTTCTTTTACCGCCTGCCTGAATTCTGCTTCGGTGGCGATGGCTTTGCCGGGGAAAAGTTGGTTGAAGAATTCTTCATTCAATTCACGCTTTTCTACAAAGCCAACTTTGGTGATGGTTACCCTGAAAGATTTATCTGCGGCATCGGCCACTTCATTCAATCCCAGGTCGCCAATAACCCACTCTAATTCTTTAGCCTCAAATGCTTCGCCAAGTTTTACAGTAATGGCATCATCTTTTTTGAGGCCGCTGAGCTGCGGGCGAACGCTTTCGGAAAAATAGCTTACCAGCAGGCTGTTGTCTTTGGTGATACCTCCTTCAACCAGATTACCCTCAGCATCCAGTTCGGCAAAAGTCACATTCAATACACACTGGTCGTTGTTTACGGTTTCGGGTTCCTGCATGTTGCCATAGCGGGTTTGCAGGCGGCCAATTTCTTCATTCACCATTTCATCGGTCACTTTCACCTTGCGGCGCTTGATGGTGGCATCGGCTGGAGAAGCCACAGTGAACGGAGGTTTGAGACCGATTTCAAAACTGAAACTATATTCACTGGGGAGGTCCATGTTCAATTGGCGAACAGTTTCACCATTGTCATCTGTTGGCAATGGCTGGGCAAAAATTTCAGGCCGCTCTTTTTCGAGGTAGCCGTTGATTTCCTTTTCCACCGTGCGCAGAATTTCATCAGTATAAACACTGCTGCCATACATTTTCTTGACTACCTGGATGGGAACCATGCCGGGCCGGAAGCCAGGTATGCGTGCCTGCTTGCCATAGTTTTTCAAGGCTTTTTCAAAAGCCGGGTAGTAATCTTCCTTCGACAGTTTTACAGTGAGTCTATCGGTGAGCAAACCCACATTTTCTCTGGTTACTGTAGCCATTGTTTTGTTTGTAGTTTGTAGTTTGAGGTTGGGTAGTTTCCGGGTTAATATGATCATTTTCATGCCTCCCGGCTCAATACCACTATCAATCCCCCTTAAAATCGGGCTGCAAAAGTAACGGAATAGGCTGTTGTAAACGCAGTCTTAACAAGGCAATTGCAGCGAAGGCGGTTTCTGGGCTTTTCATATAACGGGCATGCCGCGGCCTCGCAATAATATTTTGGGGCAATACCATAAAATATTAGCATTAAATACTAAAAAGTTTAGTGTGAAAAATTAAATCCCCCTAACTTCACCGCCTTAATAATTTTATCCTTCAATAATGGCTAAGAAAGACGCAACCTTAGAAACTGAAACCATGAGTAACAACGTTAACTCCGAAAAGCTAAAGGCACTCAAACTCACCATTGATAAGATTGACAAGGACTTTGGCAAGGGTAGTGTAATGATGATGAATGAGCGGGCCAATACCCAAATCGATGTCATTTCTACCGGCTCCATTGGCCTGGATGCAGCGCTGGGAATCGGCGGCTTGCCAAGGGGGCGTATTGTTGAAATCTACGGACCTGAATCGAGTGGTAAAACCACCATTGCCACGCATGTGATAGCTGAAGCGCAAAAGAAGGGTGGCATGTGCGCCATAATAGATGCCGAACATGCTTTTGACAGCAACTATGCGCAAAAACTGGGCGTGGACGTTGACAACCTGCTCATTAGCCAGCCCGACTATGGCGAGCAGGCGTTGGAGATTGCCGACCGGCTTATTCTCTCAGGGGCACTGGATGTAGTAGTGATTGACTCGGTAGCTGCACTGGTGCCAAAAGGAGAATTGGAAGGCGAAATGGGTGACAGCAAAATGGGCCTGCAGGCACGCCTTATGAGCCAGGCTTTGCGTAAACTCACTGCCACTATCAGCAAGACAAATACAATATGCATCTTCATCAACCAGCTTCGCGAAAAAATTGGTGTGATGTTTGGCAATCCCGAAACCACTACCGGCGGCAATGCACTTAAGTTTTATGCTTCCATACGGCTCGATATACGTCGTATCAGCCAATTGAAAGATGGCGACGAAGCTGTAGGCAACAGGGCCAGGGTGAAGGTGGTGAAGAACAAAGTGGCACCGCCTTTCCGCCAGGCTGAGTTCGACATCATTTTTGGTGAAGGCATCAGCAAAATGGGCGAGATAGTTGACATGGGCGTGGAACTTGGCATACTGCAAAAAAGCGGTAGCTGGTTCAGCTACGACACCAACAAGCTGGGCCAGGGCCGCGATGCGGTGAAAGAATTGCTGCGCGACAATCCGGAACTCAACGCTGAAATTGAAGGCAAAATCAGGGAGAAAATCAGGGAAATGCAAGCGGCATGATTCTTGCCTGCTTTTGGATAGTCCATCTATCCTAAGCTGGCATTTAGGTTGCCCGTTCTATTAGGATAATGGGTTTGTAAATACAAAGCCGTCTCCACCAGCCAGGAGACGGCTTGATTTTTTTTACTCAATAAGTGCCCAGGTAGCCCTTGCGCATTGCGAACATAGCCAGACCTACCCGCGATTTCAATCCTAGTTTTTCGAACAGTGATTCACGGTAACCATCAATGGTGCGGGGACTCAGATCCATACGGTCGGCTATTTCCTTATACGTATGCTCGGTGGCGCAAAGCCGGAGGAATTCAATTTCTTTTGGAGTAATGTGAACAGGGTCCTGTCCATCATCAGTCACATCATCTTGAATTATGGCGTGCAGAAGTTTGCCTGTGACCATTTCATTAAAGTAAATGCCCTTTTCCACCAGGGCATGCAGCGCTTCCCGCAGTTCAGATGGTTCTGAATCTTTGAGCATATAACCCTTGGCGCCCGACCGTATCATCTTTATTACGGCCGATTCATCATCCATCATACTCAGGGCCAGCACTTTTACATCCGGGCGATTCTTTGTCATCCATTTGCAGGTTTCAAAACCATCCATATCTGGCATCCTTATGTCAAGCAGCAGAATTTCAGGTGATTCTAAAGCCAACATTTCAATGACTTCTTTGCCATTGGCAGCCTGCCATATCACACGGTAATCGCCAAAACTATTGATCATGTTCGCTAGGCTTTGCCTGATGAGCGCATGATCGTCGGCCATTGCTATCCTAATCATATTCCTCTTAGCTTAACGATGTATTCGGCAGCCAAATTAGGGTTTTAAGGCCATTTGGCTGGTTGGGTAAAAACTCGATCTTTCCTTTCAGGAGTGCGGCCCTGTTTCTAAGGCTGGTGAGTCCAATGCTGGATGAAGCTTTTTGGGGCAGCCCGATTCCGTTGTCAGTGCAAGTAATGGTAAATCCTTCTTCACCAAATTGCAGATTTACATCAAATTGATTGCCACCGGAATGTTTGATGGCATTGTTCATCAACTCTTGTACCATGCGAAAAAGAATGACTTCCGTTGCTGCTTTTTCCACTTTTCCGTTGCCTGATGTTGTCAAAATTCCCTTCCAGCTTCCTGTTTTGTTCAGGGCATCAACCATGTTTTGCAGTGAGGGCAAAAGCCCTTGCTGCGCCACTTTTTCCGGGTGAAGACTCTTACTGATTTGCCTGAGCTCTCCTATAGCATGCGTCACCTGTGCTTTCACATCAGCAAGCATATTGGCATCATTTGGGGTTGCACCAAAAGCATTCAGTTGAAGCTTTACCAAACCGAGCCGTTGCCCGAGGTTATCGTGCAGTTCCTGGCTCACTGTTTGCAGTGTTTGCTCCTGAATTTCAATTTGCGAACGCAGCATTTCCTGCTGCAATTCCGCCATCTGCACCAAATGCTTCTGACGTTTGCGCTGGAAGACCAGGAAAACGGTGAGTACAAACAGCCCGATTATTAAACCAAGGCCGGTGAGTGCATACACTAAAAAGTTAAGCTCTTCTGCTGTTTCCATTGAATGAGAAAATCAAATGAAATCAAACTATACATTACAATAGCCATTGCGTTAGACAAGATAAACACCCGCTTTGCAAGCACAAGGTCGTCTGCCATTAGCAGGTTGAACATGCCGAATGAAGGCAAAATAGAAAGAAAGTAAAAAAAAAGGCCAACGCTGCTCCAGAACAATGGAAACCTGAAAGGTTGAAGCACATTATCTGCATTGAATAAAAAGAAGAAATAAAGCAGTGCACAAATAATTACAAATACCGAACCGGCTACCATGTATGGTGTGTGCAGGGTATTCCAGCCATAATCAACAAGTGAATAAAGCAATATCAAAGGTGTAATTAGCCAGAATGCAATGCTAAGTTTATACCAGTTTGAACGCCTGGTTTTAAAGAAATGAAAATAGGCCCATGCAAGCAGTGGAAACCTGATATAGTTGTAAATATTTTGAATGAAATGATTGCGTATTTGGTGGTTGCTGGTAATCCTGATGACTAGGGTATTCAGTCCAGTGGCAATCAAAAAAAACAGAAGGATTTTAAACTCTTTTGAGGTTCGCCTATTGGTGGTAAATAATGCTATCAAAATAGCCAATGAAATGACTATGTAAGAAGTGACCCGCAGAATTTCATAAATGCGCATTTCCATAGGCTACAGCTTTGTTTCATCCTCACTGCACAACGGAGGGCAGAGTTGTGATTCATTGTAAACCTGGGCATCAGTGCCATCTGCACCCAGCATGTTTACTTGTTTGCCATCCGAATCTTGGGTGGACACCATTACCAGTGTAAGCCGGTTGTCCAGTGCTAGCTGGTCTTTGGAAAGCATTGATGCATCATATGCCCCAAAATAGAAGCGTATTCCACTTACAGGGTGGTTGGCTGGTAGTTCAATACCCAGCGCTGCAGCTACCACATCAGCCGAAAACCAGGTTGACATTGTGTCGTTCTTTGGCAACACATTGCCGAGTTTGCTATTTGTGTAATTGGCGGCCAGTTTTCTTGCCTGCTCGAGTGTTATTTTTTTTCCAACTGACATTATGATTTGATTTTATGGGTGAAAAGTGGTGGTAGTCAATTGCTACAAACATAAAGCGGTCTATGCAAAGAGGCTATTTATCCAGAAAAAACGTGAGTAATCAAGGTTTTTAGGTGAGTTATGCACATTGGGTGCAAATAATAATAAAAAATAATCTATAGCTATTGTTTAAACAATGGTTTTTTACATCTTTGTACTGCTGTTGGATTATTACCCTGATTCATGCAGCATTACCCTAAGCCTTGAAACAAACCGCAATCAGTGCCTATGCCGCCAAAAGCTCGCATAGGCATTGTTGTTTTCAGCGGGTAAGGCGGTAAACAAGCAGCGCCGCCCGCTCAGTAAGTTTCGGCCATTCACGCAGGTTGATGATTTCACCGGGTGCATGGGCTCCGTTGCCCGAAGCGCCCAATCCATCAATACAATCAACATATTGAGCCACCCAACTAATGTCGCCTGCCCCACGGCTGCCAGGGTCACCGGCACGGGTGGGGCCAATGCCCATATCAATGGTCACTTTGCTGAGTAACTCCACCAATTGCTGGTTGCCGGGTTTGGGCTCCATACCAGGGAAGCCATCGTAGAATTCAATCGTTGATTTGGTCCCTGTGAGGCTGTTAGCAACAATTTTCCGCATCCGGCCGCGGGCATTTTCCTTTTGTGATTCGGTCAGGAACCGCAGGTCGCCATGCACAACCGCTGAAGGTGCTATGATGTTGGTTTTACCCGAAACAGTGGCACGCAGGTTTTCGTCATCGTTATTCAGTTCGGTGCCGCCTGCAATAATTCCTGGGTTGAACGTGAGGTATTTTTCGCCTTCCAGTTCCTTGCGGAAATCTGTGAGCACCCGGCTTGCTTCGTAAATAGCACCGTATCCTCCGTTGGCAGTAAACACGCCTGCCGAATGTGCCTGTTTTGCTTCCACGGTCAGTTTCCAAGTGCTGCTTCCACGGCGTCCGGTAGCCACGGTGCTCATACCTTGTGCTGTTTCAAAGCCTAGTGCCACATCGCATTGTTTGGCACGGGCTATGAAATCCTGCCGGCTCACCCATTCGGGATAGCCTGTTTTTTCCTCATCGCCGGTGAAGTAGCAAACAATGGTGGCCTCGCGAAGAAGGTCGAGGTTGTAAAGTGCCTGGCAAACGGCCAGCATCATCACATCGCCTCCCTTCATGTCTACCACGCCCTGCCCCGTGGCTGTGCTGTCGGTAAGCATGCGAAAAGGATTGGCTTCCATGTCGGGTTCAAACACGGTATCAAGATGGCCAATGAGCAACAGTTTTTTGCCCTTGGTGCCTTTATGGTATGCCACCAGGTGACCTGCTCTTTTGAGGGAATCGGGCACAGCCACCCATTCTGTTTTGAAACCAATCCTGCGGTATTCATTTGCCAGCCTGTCGCCCACAGCTTTCACACCGGCAATGTTGAGCGAACCGCTGTTGATATTTACGATGTCTTCCAGCAATTTGAGGTTGGCCGCATGATTTTTGCGTACTTCTTCAACCAACTTTTTTTCGACAGTGGAAAGGGATTGCGCCTTTAAGAGAGGCATTGAAAGCAGGCATGCAAAAGCCATCAGCAGTTTTCTCATTGAGCAGCTCCTTGTTTTAATGACCGAAAATAAGACGATGGAATTTTCAGAAGTCATTCATGCAAAACTGACCAGTTTCTGGCAGTGTTTTTTTCGCTGACTACATTTTACAGGAGTTAACTTGCAGCATACTTCCAAAATGTTTTCAATGAAATTTTGTTCATGAATGCCATACAACATATGGTCCACTACATGCAAACGATTAGCCCGCTGTCACCCGCGGCTGCAAAGGCTTTGGAAGATATCTGTGTTGAAGTTGAGTTTGCGAAAAACGAACTGGTAAAACCCATTGGTCACACTTGCAAAACCATCTATTTTGTGATGGAAGGAGCGCTGCGTATTTACTATTACAAAGACGGAATTGATGTGACAGAAAGCTTTGAATTCGAAAACGCATTCGTTGCCCGGGCCGAAAGTTTATTTTCCGGAAGGCCATCTCAAAAAGCTATTCAGGCCATTGAAAACACAAAGCTCATTGCTATTCATTCTTCACGGCTTTTTCAATTGTACGATGCTTTCCATGAACTTGAAAGGCTTTTCAGAAGAGTGTTTGAAGACGCTTATGTGAAAACCGTGAACCGCTTGGAGAGCATACAGTTTCATACGGCTGAAGAAAGGTATCAACGCCTGCTACAGGACCATGCCAATATTCTGCAACGCGTACCACTCAAATACATTGCCTCCTACCTGGGCATTACACAAGTTAGCCTGAGCAGGATTAGAGCGATGAAGTGATTATTTATCATATGTAAAAAGAATAATGATCACGGTTTGCCACCTTTGCTTACGCAATTTGCAGCAAGGATGGAACCAATAAAACTCGGCCTTAAAGAGAATCTGAAGCAATTCTCATTATTGGTTATGGTGAATGGGTTCGTAGGTGGTGTGGTGGGGGCAGAGCGTTCCATTCTTGCGCCTATTGCAATGCATGATTTTGGCATTGCAGCCAAGAGTGGCATTCTTTCCTTCATCATCGTTTTTGGCGTTGCCAAAGCCATCAGCAACTACTACAATGGCCGGTTTTCCGACAGGTTTGGCAGAAGAAATATGCTCATTGCAGGCTGGGTAGCAGCCATACCCGTTCCCTTCATTTTGATGTTCGCTACTAACTGGAACTGGATTGTTGCAGCCAACATTTTGCTCGGCATTAACCAGGGCCTGGCATGGAGCAGCACCGTAGTTATGAAGATTGACCTGGTGGGTGAAAAGCAACGTGGCTTTGCCATGGGCATCAATGAGTTTGCAGGGTATATCGCTGTTGCCGTGGTGGCTTTTCTCACCGGATGGGTGGCATCGGTGTATGGCCTCAGACCTTATCCGTTCATCATTGTAGCTGTGCTTGTATTTCTTGGACTGGTGTTCAGTATATTTTTCATCAGGGAAACCAAACACCACGTGGCACTCGAAACCGCATCGAGCAAGACGCCCATGCTGAAAAACATTTTCTTCGATACCAGCTGGCGTAACCGCAACCTTGGCTCTGTAACACAAGCCGGTTTGGTAAACAACCTGAACGATGGTATGATGTGGGGATTGCTGCCTGTATTGCTTGCATCGCATGGGTTTTCCATAACGCAGATTGGCGTGGTAGCAGCTGTTTATCCTGCTGTGTGGGGCATTGGCCAATTGTTCACAGGAAAAATGGCAGACCGTTTCTGCAAAAAAACAATGCTTTACACGGGCATGGCATTGCAGGCCATCGCCATCATCCCCATGGCGTGGTTGCACAGTTTTTACTTGTTTATTGTGTTGGCAGTTTTATTGGGTTGGGGCACTGCCATGGTTTATCCCACCTTTCTTGCCACAGTTGCTGAAAATACCCATCCAACTGATAGGGCAAAGAGCATCGGCGTTTTTCGATTTTGGCGCGACCTGGGCTACGCCATTGGAGCGGCTATCACAGGTATTATTGCCGACCTGTTCAGTATACCCGCGGCCATTGTAATTGTTGGGTTACTGACTTTGTTTTCCGCAGTGGTCATACGCTACAGGATGAATTGTGTGAACCAACTCCCAGTGTTAAAACGAACCAGGAATAAAGGAGCAGGCTTGAGGCCCGTTTCAATGCAGGCAGTTGCCTTTCTAAGGCATGGATTTTTTTCGCTCAGCGCATTATCTAAATTGTAATTCCTGAATATGGATTCATTTGACAGGCACAGCCATTGGGAGAAGATTTACACATCAAAGGAAACTGCAGATCTTAGTTGGTTTCAATCTTCACCGGTTACTTCCCTCAACCTTATTCGTTCCTGTAATTTGCCACCTGAGGCCAGCATTATCGATATTGGTGGTGGCGATAGCCTGCTGGTTGACCACCTGCTTGCCATGGGCTTTCAAAAAATAACGGTACTCGATATTTCGGAAACAGCCATTGCAAAAACAAAGGCCCGTCTTGGCGAAAAGGCAGATATGGTGAATTGGATAGTTGCTGATGCAGCCGCCTTTCAGCCAACTGAACAATATGACCTGTGGCACGACCGTGCAGCATTTCATTTTCTTACCCAGGAAAAGGAAATACAACACTATTTACAAGCTGTTTGCAATGCAGTAAAACCCAACGGACACATGGTTATTGGAACTTTTTCGGAACAAGGTCCCTTAACATGCAGTGGCATTTCCATACAGCAATACAGCGAGGCATCCATGGCAAGGGTAATGCAACAGTGCTTTGAAAAAACTGATTGCAGGTATATTGACCACAAAACACCTGTTGGCATTTTGCAGAATTATATTTTCTGCAGTTTCAAAAAGCGTGATGCTGTAGCCTGATGCAAATCAATGTTGCTTTGGATAACCTTTGTCAAGCCAATCGGCCTTGAGGCTGGTAGAAAGATTCAGCAATTTGTGGTTGGTGAAATGCATGGAGTTGAGTAGGTTAAATGCAGGCCTGATGTTGGGGCACCGTTCAAACGGGCAGCAGCCACAGTAAATTACTATACTCCTGCTGCGGTTTTCTTTTTCAAGCATCGCTTTCAGTTTGTCGAGGTTGCCGGAATTTCCTGCAGGCCCTGCGTCAACCGAACCTTTGATAAGTGCACCTGGCCCGATACAGACAATCAATGGCAGGTCTTTTGCATTTGCGTCTATCATACCTGCAAGAGCTGCAGGCTGCATGAGTTGATTAGGCTTCCAGGGATCATTCTGTGCCTGGCCGCAGGAAGAATGAATGGTAAGTACTGCAAAAAACAACAAGGCAAGTGATGCAAAACGAACACGCATGGCGAAAGATTGAATGGTTTTCCTGAATTGGTTGAAAGTCAAAAATAGCAATCCAGTTAATCGATTAAGGTGACAATGGTCTTACCGTGGCATAGGTGCATCCATTTCAAACTGCCGATACTGCTAACTTTGCCGCCCACATTATGCGAAAGAAGAAGAATCAAATTGTGCGCAACCTGCTCATCACCAGTTATGCCGCCGAGGGCAAAAGCCTGGGAAAAACAGATGGCAAAGTGGTGTTTGTTGAACGTGCTGTGCCCGGCGATGTGGTGGATGTTTTACTTACTCGGAACAAAACAGATTGGGCCGAAGGCGTACCGGTTGAATTCATTGAGTTTAGCAAAGACAGGGTGGAGCCCTTTTGCCGGCACTTTGGTGTATGTGGTGGTTGCCAGTGGCAAATGCTTCCATATGAAAAGCAATTGGCTTACAAGCAACAACAGGTGTACGACCAATTGACAAGAATTGGCGGCGTGCCGCTAGAAAATCTGCTGCCGATTGTTGGATGCACGCAAACAGTAGGTTATCGAAACAAACTTGAATTCACTTTTGCCAACCGTCGTTACCTGAGCCGCGAGGAAATCAGTAATCCTGATGTGAGTGCCGAAGGATCCTTTGCCGGTTTTCATGCAAAAGGAGTGTTCGACAAAGTGGTGCACCTTGGCAAATGCCACCTTATGCAGGAGCCTGCCAATGAAATCCGCGATGTGCTGCGCAACAAAGCCATGGAACTTGGCATGCCTTTTTACGATATCAAACAGCACCGGGGATGGATACGTGGCGTACAGTACAGGCTTTGCACCACCGGTGACCTGATGGTGAATGTGGTGCTGGGTTACGAAAGCGTTGAAATGCGGAGGCAACTATTGGATGATTTGCTGCAACAAGTGCCAGCCATAACCACTTTGTATTATACCATCAACAGCAAGCAAAACGACAGCATGTTTGGACTGGAACCACAATTGTATTTTGGCCAAACGCATGCCACAGAAATGCTGGAAGATTTCAGGTTCCTGATTGGCCCTAAGTCGTTTTTTCAAACGAACACCAAACAGGCCGAAGCACTTTACCATATCACCCGCGATTTTGCCGAACTAGATGGCAGCCAAAATGTGTACGACCTGTACTGCGGTACCGGCAGCATTGGCATTTTTGTGAGCAGGCAGGCTAAGAATGTAATTGGAGTGGAGTTGGTGGAGGAAGCTATTGCCGATGCAAAAGCGAATGCTGCACTCAACCAACTGGAACATACCACGTTTTACGCTGGTGATGTTATTGATATTTGCACCGATGATTTCTTTGCAGCCCATGGCCGACCCGATGTCATTATCACTGATCCGCCACGAGCAGGCATGCATGAAAAGCTGGTGAAGAAGATACTGGAAATGGCGGCTCCGCTGGTAGTGTATGTGAGCTGCAACCCTGCAACGCAGGCCCGCGACATCAGGCTGCTGTCTGAAAAATATGAAGTGACCGAATCACAACCCGTTGATATGTTCCCGCATACGCATCATATAGAAAATGTGGTGCAACTGAAGTTGAAGAAACAGTAAAAGACTAAAACAAGAAACCACAACATACTTGGAAGTTGTTGTGGTTTGCAGGCTGCAGTACCAACTGCTCAAAGCAATCAGTCTACATACACTTCTTCGATGCGGCCGCTTTCAAAGCCTTTCCAGATTTGCATTTTCCCCTTCTTGTTCCTGGATTCAAAATACCAGGCGTGATCTTCATCGCTGTTCAGTTCAAAGGTTGAACTGATAGCCTGGCCATCCATCTTCTTTTCGACGGCCATTCGCAACTTGAGTGGAAAGTCTTTAAAATCCACATCCTGTGTGGTGGCTACGTACTCGCCTTTGTCATTGAAAAAGGCATAGTAAGTTTCGCCATACATTTCAAAGGTCGCCCTCACCATGTTGTTGTACGTGGGCCTCCACATTACATTCTGGGCCTTGCTGTACAAGGCTTTCAGGTTTTCGGCAGCACGTGCGGTGAGTGTGTTGAATTTGGGAGCGGGGTCGGCTTGGGCAACCAATGAACCGATGGCAATTGTGCCGGCTAAGATGAGTGTTTTCATGGCAATGAGATTTTAGTGTGTTTGATGGAATACGACAATAAAACTACCATGATGCATACGGCAATCATAACCAGACTGTACAAGCGGCACTTCCAATTACATCGACTTTTATGAATGGCATTGCAGTATGCATTTTCATCTACGAAATGCATAGCTTAAAGTGCTGCAAAATGGCAACTGTAATTCCGTGTTAACGGAATATGAATTTTGCAAAAAGGCGCAAAGAAAAATGTTTTCAATGCACAGGAAATTACAAGTGGTAATGAATGGCAATGAATGGAAAAGGAGTGCGCAAACCCGCATCATAATAAACAATGTAATTTTATAAATAAGGCACTTCAGCAGCTTCCATTTGTTTACACTTCAATGATCTCATGAATTACCTGGCTCATGCACATTTTTCATTTGGCAACCCTGCCTGGATGGTAGGCAACCTGATCAGCGATTATGTGAAGGGGCGAAGCCAGTACGATTATCCGGCTGCCGTGCAGCAGGGCATCAGGTTGCACCGCGCCATCGATACTTTTACCGATGCTCATGCAGCTACAAAAACAGCAAAGGAAATATTTCGACCGCAATACAGGTTGTATGCCGGCGCATTTATTGATGTGGTGTATGATCATTTTGTGGCAATTGACAAACAATTTTTTCCGTTGGAAAGCGACCTGTTTGAATTTTCGCAGGGAGTGTACAACAACCTGTATGATCATTTCCAGTTGCTGCCTCAAAAATTTCAGTTGATGTATCCCTACATGCGTGATCAGAATTGGTTGTATAACTACCGTTTGCCATTTGGCATCGAAAAAAGCTTTGGGGGGCTTGTGCGCCGCAGCCGTTATCTCGATGATAGTACAACAGCGTTTACATTGTTCCATGAGCATTATGCATTTCTTCAGGAATGCTACAATGATTTCATCATAGACCTTAATGAATACCTGCTGCAATGGAAATCACAATTGGTCCTGCTGTAAAAAAGTACAACCCGCCACTGTTCAGATGACGGGTTGCTTATAAACCGCATAATTACAATCAAAATCGCTTGAATCTTTCCCAGCATTCTTTGTCCAGCATTTCCCGGTCATCGGGGTGGGCAATGTTGATGAGTGCATGAGCCCTTTGACGAAGGTTTTTGCCAAACAGGTATGCAATACCAAATTCAGTAACCACGTAGTGGATGTGGCCACGTGTGGTAACCACGCCTGCTCCTGATTTGAGGAATGGTACGATGCGAGGCAAGCCCTTGGCCGTTCGGCTGGTAATGGCAATTATAGGTTTGCCTTTTTCACTTAGTGCTGCACCACGCATAAAGTCCATTTGGCCGCCTATACCACTGTATTGCCTGGTGCCAATGCTGTCGGCACACACCTGCCCGGTAATGTCCACTTCAATGGCACTGTTAATGGCAACAACACCCGGGTTGCGGCGGATAACATGCGGGTCGTTTACGTAATCAATATCAAGGAATACAATGCTAGGGTTATCGTTGATGTAGCTGTAAAGTTTATTGGTGCCAACAGCAAAGGCAGTAACCGTTTTGTTGGGGTGAATTCTTTTAAACTTGTTGTTGATGACATCGTTTTCAATAAGCGGCATGATACCATCGCTGAACATTTCAGTGTGCACACCAAGATTCTTGTGGTTGTTCAGGCATTTCAATACGGCATCGGGTATGGTGCCAATGCCCATTTGAATGGTGCTGCCATCGTCTATCATTCCCGCAATGATTTCACCAATGCGCAGTTCATCAGGTCCTGTCTTTACTGAATAGTCTACTTCTATCAGCGGTTGCTCGTGCCATACCATATGATGGATGCGGCGAACATGAATCATGCCATCGCCATGTGTGCGGGGCACATTGGGATTCACCTGTGCAATAATGCATTTGGCAGTGTTTACTGCAGTGCGGGCAATGTCGACAGATGCGCCAAGTGAGCAGTAACCATGATTGTCTGGCGGGGCAACCTGTATCAGTGCCACATCAATAGGGAGAACAGTTCTAAAGAGGTCCGGAATATCGCTGAGGAAAACAGGAATAAAATCGGCACGGCCCTCATTGACAGCGGTGCGAACCCAGTCGCTCACAAACATGCAGTTGATATTGAAATGGCCGAGGTATTCGGGCTTGTCAATAGTAATATCGCCCTGAACGGTGATGAATACAGTTTCTACATCGGTAAGCCTGTCTTTTTGTTTGGCAAGTTCACTCAGCAGGTAATGAGGGGTTTGTGCGCTGCCGTGAACGTATACGCGGTCACCGCTTTTTATTGAGTGCAATGCTTCTTCGGCACTCACATAATTGAATGGAGGTAACATTTGGCAAGTAATTTCGTTATGAGTGCAAATATCCTAGCCTTTATTTTTGATGAAAATGAGTTATATCATGATGCGGAGTTTCTTTTTTGTCTTACTATCTGCCTGCACACTTGCTGTTCATGCACAATTCCAGATTACTGAGCCCGACAAATCGCCTATGGACATGTCCTATTTCCCGCAGGGCTATCCCATTCTGAAGTTTCAAACCAAAACTGCACCCGACAAGCCAAAGGCTAGGGTTATTTACAGCAGGCCGCAAAAAAATGGCCGTATCATTTTTGGTGATGTGGTTAAGTACAACGAAGTATGGCGGCTTGGCGCCAATGAAAGCACGGAAATAGAATTTTTCAAAGATGTGACCATTGCAAAGAAGAAAGTGCTGAAAGGCCGTTACACATTGTACTGCATTCCGCAAAGCGATAAATGGACTATTATCCTGAACAAAGATGTTGACTCGTGGGGGGCATTCAGTTATAAGAAGGATCTTGATGTTCTGCGTGCCGATGTGCCGGTAGCAGGTCTGGATGCCATTGTAGAATACATGACCATTGTATTCGACAATTCCGGTAGCCTTGTAATGGCATGGGACAAAGTGAAAGCGGTGCTTCCCATTGTTTATTCCAAATAGGATGTTATTGCTAATGCTTACCAGGGTTGGTTGGGGTGCCTGAAGTGGCCCCTGAACGAAGTATGGGGAGTAATATCAATAAAGTGCCCATCCTTCGGATTGAGAATGCCGCTGCGCCTTATCTGGCACCAGCTTTGGTGGCTGTCTTGCATGGTAATGAAAATCATGCCCAATACAAATACATACTGTTTGAGTGGCTGCAGTTGGTTAATAAGTTCGCCCATGCGGAGGTCTGTTTCATCGAAGAGAATTTCGGTGGCTTCCATGAGCGGATTGGATGCTTGGGCAATGCGGTGATTGTGCTTTGCCAACAGTTGGGCAATGAGGCCTTCTGAATTGTCGGTCGCCCATTGCTGTTTGCTTTCCTCATTGACGGTACAAATATTTTCGACAATATCTTCAATGGTGTGGCAGCAACTACAAAATTTGTTTCCGTGCAAATGCAGGTGTTTCAAAACGGGCCCTTCTTTTGTCAGCAAAATTTGTGGCCCGTACCAAAAGAGCAATGCCCCATCGGCGGGCAGGCCAGCAGTTATCTGGCGCAATGCCTCTGTAGTAACAAAAGGAAATCCATCAATACCATCCAGCATTACAGGCCCCATCATTTCGCTGGTCGATGATGGAAATTCAATATGCGGCAGTTCTGAATTGCACAATGATGCAGCCAGCAGTATCTTATTGGAAGGAATGTAGTAATGCTCAAAAATGTAATCAATCCAGCGATTCAGCACTTCATCAGCAGGCTTGGCATCGGGGTAGTATTGATGCAAAACTTCAAGCATATTAATTGGAAAGTTATGCTAAGGTAGTAAGCAGTCTGTAGTCAAAACCTGTCTGAGGTCATTAATCCAAATCAAGCATCTTTGTACACTTCAAAAAAAATAACTGTTATGAAGCTTGCCACCAAAATCATACATGCCGGCGCCGAACCTGATCCTTCTACTGGCGCTATAATGACGCCCATTTACCAGACCAGCACTTTTGTGCAGTCGGCTCCGGGCCAGCACAAAGGATTTGAATATGCCCGCAGTCAAAATCCCACCCGCTTTGCATTGGAAGCTGCCTTTGCTGAAATTGAAAATGGAAAATATGGCCTGGCTTTCAGCAGTGGTGTAGCTGCAACTGATGCAGTGATTAAGCTGTTGCAACCCGGCGATGAGGTGATTTGCGCCAACGACATGTACGGCGGCACCTACCGGCTATTCACCAAAGTGTTTGAAAAATTTGGAATCGTTTTTCACTACGTGAATATGCAGGATGCCGAAAACATCAGGTCATTTATTAATTCCAACACCAAACTCATCTGGACCGAAACGCCCACCAACCCGCTGATGAACATTACCGACATTGCTGCGGTAAGTGCCATTGCCAAACAGCATCAAATTCTGTTATGCGTTGACAATACGTTTGCATCGCCATACCTGCAAAACCCGCTCGACCTTGGCGCCGATATTGTCATGCACAGTGCTACCAAATACCTGGGTGGGCACAGTGATGTCATCCAGGGTTGCCTGGTGATGAACGATTCAGCCCTGCGTGACCAGTTGTATTTCATTCAGAAAAGTTGCGGAGCCGTGCCCGGGCCCATGGATTGCTTCCTGGTGTTGCGGGGCATCAAGACATTGCATGTTCGCATGCAGCGCCATTGTGAAAACGGGGAGAAGATTGCACATTGGCTTCGGCAGCATGAAAAGGTAGCCAAAGTATATTGGCCCGGTTTTGAAGACCATCCCAACCATGCCATTGCAAAAAAGCAAATGCGCGGCTACGGTGGTATGATAAGTTTTGAACTGAAAAATGACAGTGTAGATGAAGCCCGCCGTGTGCTGAGCAGCACGCATGTTTTTTCCCTGGCCGAAAGCCTGGGTGGTGTGGAAAGCCTTATCAATCATCCTGCAAGCATGACGCATGCCTCCATCCCCCGCGAGGAGCGCATCAGGAATGGTTTGAGCGATTCGCTCATACGCCTGAGTGTAGGTATTGAAGATGCCGACGACTTGATAGCCGACCTGGCTTTGGCAATTGGCTAAATCACCTGGCAACTGTAACATATTATACATGCCCGCTATCATAACGGGCATTTTTCTTTTTATAAAAAAATTCGGCCATGAAGTTGTTTATTGAAATCATCGGATGGATTGCATCCGTGCTCATCGTTGGAGCCTATTTTCTTAATATCCGCGGAAAATGGTCGGCGCAATCGGCAAAATATATTTGGTGCAACCTGGTGGGAGGAGCTTTTTTCATTGTCAACACAGCATATCATGGTGCTTATCCATCGGCAATTGTAAATGTGGTTTGGGTAATCATTGCCATGTTATCGCTCAGAAAACTGGCCATTGAAGGTGAAAACAAACGTCATTCATGAACTAAAATCGATCACTTTCGGAACATCAGAATTTCTGCACAGTCATCCTGCATGGCGTCATTACTGCACTTCAAGGCACAAAAGCCGGAATATGTCTATTATGTTCACAAAATCGATGATGTAGGTCATGTTTTTTCTTGATAACAATCACTCAATTTACTGACTGCGGGCATGATACTACCGGATTGCTTGCAGTTAGCTTTACACCTGAAATAAAGGCCCACAGTTTATGAAAGGAAATATCACACGGTCTATTGCGCTGGTGGTTCTGCTCATACCGGGTTTTGTTTCAGCACAGGTAAATTATCGTTCTGTATCCTGCAATTTAAAAGTGCAAGGCACATCCAATACAAAGGATTGGGAGATGACCAGCACAGGAGGCATAACGACAATAGCCGTAACGCTTGATGCAGGCGGTAAGCCTTCGGCAGTGACTGGCATGAATTTTACTATGGGTCCTACCTCGTTAAAGAGTGGAAAGGAATCTATGGAAAACACGGCCTACAAAGCAATGAAGACAGCCGACTATGCAGTGATAAAGTTTGAAGCAACGTTTGGTACAGTTACGCCTGCAGGAGGCTCCAACTATACCATTACCTGCCCCGGAGTGCTAACCATAGCAGGAAAGGCAGTAAGCACCGACCTCACTGCCAACTGCACACTTGGTGCCGATGGATCGCTGACCTGCACCGGTGTAAAATCGGTTTTGATGACAGATTTCGGTATTACGCCACCCAGTTTTATGATGGGTTCCATTAGTACCGGCAATGAAGTCAAAATCAATTTCAACACACTGCTGAAAAAATAAGAGTGCTGAAGCAAAAGTGAAACAAAAGGTGATGATAACTGACAGGAATGAGTGCTGACTTAATGGCTGATAAATATTAATCTGACCTCAACGATAATTTCATCATTTTGAACAAAAGGATTGTCAATGTGAAAAAAGGGGTAACACCCAGCTAAAAAAGAATAAGGCAACAAGTAAGCGTGTGTGCTTACAGCCAAAACGTATTGTGGGCTTCTGATGGATTGATTCCGTTTCCGGGCCGGCTTTTAAGCTGGCCCTCTTCTTTTGACCATTTGCCAAAGCGTTCTTCTTTAACTCATCAGTGCATACACATTGCCACTAATTTTGAATTCGTGCATCCACCAGGCAAGCTCAAAGATTTTCTTGATGAAAAAGTGCGGCAATACAACCGGCCCGCCTTTATTAAGGATGATCCCATCCAAATACCACACCTGTTTTCTAAAAAGCAGGATATTGAAATTGCAGGATTCTTCGCTTCCATTTTTGCCTGGGGCAATCGTACTACCATCATTGGTAAAAGCCTGGAGTTGATGCGGCACATGGATATGGCGCCACATGATTTTGTGCTGCACCATACACCGGCCGATTTGAAGCGGCTCGAAGCCTTCAGGCATCGTACGTTTAAAGCTGATGACCTGTTCTACTTCATTCATTTTTTCCGGACTCATTATTCAAGACACAGCAGCCTTGAAACAGCATTTTCGCGATGGATGAATGCCGGAGATGAAACTGTTGAAAATGCACTCAATGGCTTCAGGCAATATTTTTTTGCGGAAGAGCATTTGAAAAGAACAGAAAAACACATCAGTGCGCCGCAGCAAAAAGGCAGTTGTAAGCGTCTGAATATGTACCTGCGTTGGATGATTCGAAAGGACAGGAAAGGAGTAGACTTTGGCATCTGGAAAAATATCAAACCATCGCAACTGGTTTGCCCGCTGGATGTGCATGTGGCACGTGTGGCAAAGCGTTTCAACCTGCTGCAGCGGAAACAAACCGACTGGCAGGCTGCATTGGAACTCACCGGTTACCTTCGTGCCATGGATCCGGCTGACCCCGTGAAATACGATTTCGCATTATTCGCACTGGGGGTGGTTGAAAAATTCTGACAGCTAATAATTATGAAGGATATCACCGAACTGATGAGTGAGGCCAATGAATTGGTCGTTCGTTCGCCCGAATGGTACAACCGGTTAAAGGAAGACGTGGAACACCTGATCAACTTTGAATTCGACAGGCTGCTGCAGCTGTTGTACCGGGTAGATGTTTCCGAGTCGAAACTGCGCACTATGCTTGCCGAAATGCCTGCTACGGATGCTTCAGTCATTATTACCAACCTGTTGCTGGAGCGTCAACTGGAAAAAATAAAATCAAGGAAAAATTTTTCATCGGCTACCAAACCACCCAATGAGGAAGAAGCCTGGTGAAAGCTGAGCCATTTATACAATTGTCCGCCTTCAAATGTAGGCCATGTTTAACTTACTCGTTTCTATGAATATGATTTCACGAACTTTTTTCTTGTCCCTCATTGCATTTGTTTTTTGTTTGACAACTTTTGCCCAGCAAGTGTCGGTCCGCATTGCGGTGCACGATGCCGGCACAAAGCAACCATTGCAGGGGGCTACGGTAACTGCTGCCAAAAAAGCCGTGGCAATTACCGATTCGCTAGGAAAGGCAAAGTTTGTTGTGCCGCCTGGTGCATTGCAGTTTACGGTTACATTGGTGGGATATAACGAGCAAATTGTGTCAGTAGGTGCTGCAGATACTGCTGAGAAAATAATTATGATGACCGTTTCCGCCAAAGCATTGGATGATGTGGTAGTAGTGGCAAGTACAAGAAACAACGCATCTATAGAAAACAGTCCGCTGAAAGTGGAGGTGTTAGGGCAGGCAGATATGAAGGAAGAAGCTTCGCTGAAGCCGGGAAATATCGCCAGCATCCTGGGAGATTACAGCGGTATTCAAATTCAACAGTCATCAGCCGTTTCGGGCAATTCCAATGTTCGCATACAAGGACTTGATGGCCGCTACACACAAATACTCCGCGATGGTATGCCTTTATACGAAGGATTTTCCGGGGGCTTTGGTATCCTCACCGTTCCCCCGCTTGATCTGCGCCAGATTGAACTTATCAAAGGTTCTGCTTCAACGCTGTATGGTGGTGGTGCTATTGGCGGGTTGGTCAATATTATTTCGCGTCATCCCATTAAGCAGCAGGAAGCAGACGTGGTGCTGAACTATACCACACTTGCTGAAGCCAACGTGAATGCTTATGCTGCCAATCGAAATGATAAGTTTGGCTACAGTGTTTTTGGTGGGGTAAACGTGCAGGAGTCGCAGGATGTGAACAAGGATGGCCTGAGTGATGTGCCCAAAATAAGCAGCCAGATCATTCATCCGCGGTTGTTCTTTTATCCATCTCCCGGCTCTGAAGTAATTGTTGGCTACAGCGGCACATTTGACCACCGCACAGGTGGCGATATGGAAGTGATTGACAACAAGGTGGGCCCCAATCACCAGTATTTCCAGGAAGATAATTCTACACGTCACACCGGTGAACTGATTTGGAATCAGCGCCTGAAGGGACAGGGCAAACTCACTGTTAAAGGAAGCTACAGTAGTTTTAACCTGAACACCACTACAAATACTTACCAGACAAAGGGAAGACAGCAAAACTACTATTCGGAAATCTCGGTGTTCAAACCATTTGGCAACAGCAGTTTGGTGGCTGGCATCAATGCAAACGGTGATATGTTCAACACGCTTGCTCCGGACACAGCTGCCTTGCAGCAATTGAACAATCAATACCTCGGAGCATTTGCGCAGTACAGCTGGCACATTGGTGAAAATACCATTCTCGAAGGTGGTCTGCGCACCGATCATCACCAGGAGTACGGAGGGTTTACCTTACCACGCATCGCTATCTTCCATCGGTTGAATGAGCATTGGGCAACCCGGGGTGGCTTTGGCATGGGTTACAAAACGCCCAATCCGTTGTCCAAAACGATTGTTGATTTTTCGTTGCTGCAATTGCAGCCTGTACCCGCAGGGGTGAAACCCGAAAAATCGTATGGCTTCAATGCAGAGGTGAATTACAAAAAGGAGTGGGGCGAAGAAAACACTTTGTTCATCAACCAGGCATTCTTCCTGACGCAGATTTCCAACCCGGTTTTGTTTAATGAACAACCTGATAATACTGTCACGCTGAAGAATGCTGACAAACCCGTTGTTACATCTGGAAGCGACACTTACATTCAAATGGAAGTAGAAGGATGGGAACTATATCTTGGGTACACCTACACCAGTGCCTTGCGTAAATACCTTCCCAACAACCAGTTTGTGCCATTAACACCAAAGCATCGCTTGGCTACTGTTATAGCAAAAGATTTAGGCAAGCATTGGTTTGGTGGAATTGAAGCCAGCTACAACGGGGAACAAAAACGATTGGACTATAGCAATACACCGGGCTATTTGTTTGCAGCTGCCATGTTGCGTTACACTGTGAACAAGCATGTGAGTGTTGTTCTCAATTGCGAAAACCTGTTCGACTTCAGGCAAAGCAAAAAAGAACCGCTGTTCACCGGTAGTATTCTCAATCCTGAGTTTGTACCGCTTTGGGCGCCCATTGATGGGAGGGTGGCTAATATTTCTGTGGGGTGGAAACTGTAGCGTTTAATTCTGCTTCTCAAACATCAGTTCCTGTACTTTTTCCTTGTCCTCTTTTTCTTTTTTCAAATCGAACATGGTGCCGAAGATATGGTCCCACAAAGTGCTGCTTACGCCAAAGCCCATGTGTTCATCTTTGTAATGGTGCAAATGGTGATTGCGCCACAAAGGCTTCATCCATTTGAATGGAGGATTAAATGCATGAATGGCATAGTGCATGGTACCATACATGAGGTAGCCCAGCAGGAAGCCAGGGAAAAACATGAATGCAATATTTCCCATGAGGAGATACATAACGCCAAAGATGGAGGACGACAGGATAATGCTTGGAACAGGAGGCATAAAAAGGCGCTGCCTGTCGCGGGGGTAATGATGGTGGTTGCCGTGCAGGATATAGGCTAATTTCTGTCCTGCTGCACTTTTCGGCGTCATATGAAACAGGAAGCGATGTGCAATATATTCAAACAGCGACCAGCTGAAAATACCAATAGCCCATGTACCCCACACCTTGGCTGGTGTGAAGTTAAACGAGGTGGAAGCATGGTAGAGCAGCCATGCCATAATGGGAATATACATGCCCCAAATCACGAAAGGATTTGCCTTGGTGAGTGCTTCCAGTGCCGGACTTTTAAATAAGCGGGCCTGCCCCTTGTTGTGTATTTTGTCGAATTGCATGCCGCAAATTTACAGCAACAAGGCTTTACTGAAACATTACATTGTTTCCTCAAAAATATTCTCAACAGTTCCGTTGCGCTTGAGCAGCAGGTAATGGTTTTTCAGCGTGAGCCATAGCGGGAAGGAACGATAGGGCAGGTGGTATTCCGCGGCGAGCCGTCTCAATTCAGCGGTTACTTTAGGATAATGAACATGGTTCAGGGTAGGAAACAGGTGATGAATGACGTGATAATTGAAGCTGCCCATGAAATACCGGATAAACCAATTGTCGTGCGATACATCGTTGGTGCACATCAGCTGGTGCATGAAATAGGTGTGGCCAATCTGGTTGTTTTCATCGGGCAGTGGAAATGCTGATTCCACATTGGCATGGGGACTGAGCAAAATCATCAGCGAAAAAACACTTGCCGTGAGCAATAACAGCACAAAGGCAGTGATGATGGCAAACCATGAAATGCCCAGCACCAATTTGGGAAGCACCAGCATGTTGAAGAAATACAACGCCTTGAAGAAGAACAGTTTGTAGAATTCTACGCGAGGAATGTCGGCAACTTTCCAAACAGGTTTTTGCTTGTTAAAATAATCTTTGAAATCGCGGATGACCAACCAGTTGAACAAGTACAGTGGATACAAAAACGGCAGGTAAAGATGCTGGTTCTTGTGCGCTTTTGAGAACTCACCATGTGGAAAAACCCGTGCAATTGCGCTTTGTTCAATATCACTGTCCCAGCCCATGATGTTGGGATAATTATGGTGAAGGCGTTTGTGCCTTACAGCAAATACAAAACTATTGGCGCCCATCAGGTCGAAGAAGTACACGTACATGCGGTTTGCCCATTTAGCCCTGAAAATGGTTTGATGTACTGCATCGTGAATGAGGCTGAGAAAAATGAAAACAAGCAACAAACCCATAAACATGTAGCATCCGTTCAGCACCCATGGGTTTTTTCCCCATACTAAAGCACATACATAGCTTCCTATGTACATCAATGGTAGGAGAATGGCTTTTGACAGCATGATTCTTTCGGCCTTGAGGCCTTCCAATTGTTCCTGGCGGTTCGCGAATTTCTTGAGCAGGATGTAAGCTTCATCGCGACCTTTTAAAAAAGAAGGTAACGTTCGGCTCATAAGCTTTTCAGGTTTTTGTTAGGATAAGGTTTGGTTTGGTGGCAAGGGGATGCCTCCTTAAAATTAAAAATCAATCTCATATTTTCAAACGCCCTACCAATGCAACTGTTAAATGCATCCATCCAAATACCTGAAATGTTGAAACGCAGTTTTCTGCTGACTACTTCAATAGTTCAGTAATCCCAACCGCTTTGTAGCCTTCATGCTTCAGTGCTTGAAGTATTGAAGGCAACTGCATAAAGAATTTTTCTTTTCGCCTGTCACCGGCGCCAACATGCATGAGCAGCAAATAACCATTAAGTCCGCCAGGTTGTTTTGCTTTTTGAATAATGGATTGTTCAATGGTTTGGTTGCTGCGGTAGTTGGCATCATCAGGAGTTGTATAATCAGCAGCACTTAATGTGCCGGTAGTGTTGTTGATGAGTGTAATGCCCATTTCATTTGCCCATGCTGCAATAGCTGCATTATACCATTCGTATGCTGGAAGAAAAAATGGTGCGTTGGAGGGTGTTATTCCAAATTGTTTCAATGCCTTGAAATTGTCGAGTAAGTCTTTTTGAAATACCTCTTTGGTTACCAGCAGGCTGTCACGATTTGTCCAGTCGCAACAAAGCAAATGCTTGTTGCTGTGCGGTCCCACATAATGCCCATCGGCAACTACCTGTTTCATTAATTCAGGATATTTTCTTACAAAATCACCGGTAAGAAAAAAAGCTGCCTTTATTTTTTCCTGCTTCAATGTTTTCAATATGAAATCACCTCCTTCTGAAAATTCATGGCCTGTAAAAACAAGCGTGAATTGTTTTTTTGTACTGTCGCCCCGAACAATGGCGCCATGTGCAAGTGTTGCAGAAGCATTCGGTTCAGCAACAGGGTCATAAGCCGTTCTATTTTTGCAGGTTGAATTAGGCTGCTGCGCCGCCAGCAAATAAATGAGCGAAGCAGTTCCGTCCATGGTAGGCTCGTTGGTGCTGTAATCACCATAGTCATCGTGATACACAGCAAGGTCACTTTGCCATTCGGCATATTCATCCGGTTGGAAAAGTGTAAGGCCGATAAGATTCTTGAAAATGGAAGTGTAAACAGGGCCATCCACCAGGCCACCATCAATTGGATAATTTTTCAGGTGGGTAAATGCTGAATGAGGATCGGTTGGTGTATCGCCCCATGCAGGCAAACCATATACCATGCTGGTGCCCCATGGGTTGGTGCCAAACAACCAATTAATATTGGCTTGCTCCAATTCGCGGAACTGCGCATCGCCGCTGAGATGCCTGTACCACATACATTGCATGGCAAATGAAACCGTAAGATTATTGCTGCACCAAATGAAAGGCACACTGCGGTAGAAAGCATTTTGCTTTGCTTTTGTCCATACGTTTTCAATGCCTTGCTTGTAGAAAAGGATGAGTGAATCCCTGTAATCTTTTTGAAGACCGATGTTTGCCAACTCCCTATGACCAATGTTGATGAATGGATACCATTGATAGTGCATGGCTGTATCGGCGCCAAGCCATGGTGTGTGTCTTTCTTGTTGAGCCCTTTCAAAAGCTGTATCCAGCATTGAACTGAATTTGGCAGCGAAAAAATGGCCAGGCAATTTGTTTGTACTTTTTGCATTTTGCTTTTGCAATGCCTGGTAAAGGGAAGCATATGCAAGTTCATCATCATCATACCAATTTTGTTCTGCATAATAATATGGGGCTCTGTTAGGTGCAGTATTGGTGAATCCCATTTTTTTGTGCGCATAATCAAACGCAGTCCACGATTTTCCTAAAAGCACTTTAGCGTAATTGCTGTCAATGGATTGCCATTGCTGAGCACCCAAGGCAAAAGCACTGCAGAACTTAGCCGCAACAGAAGTGGTTCCTTCCGTTTTGTTTTTGTATTTGCCCAATCCCTGCGGCTCACCTGTGAGGAAATACACGGGTCTTTCGAAGCCTTTGCCATATTGCGAATCGAGTTTGGGAATACGCATGCTGATGTGGTCGCGGTCATCGCCCAATTGAGCAAACATCCACTCCGGTTTGGGATGCATTTTCAATAGCCAGTCCAGACCCCATTTAGCTTCATCCAGCACATCGGGCAATCCATTTTTCCCATCAAGACCATTGGCGCGTTTATGGTCGGTGAATGCATTTGGATAATCACGATAGGCCATCAGCAAATGATAGGCTGCATTGGCACTTGTGGTAGTGTATTGCAGGTAATCGCTGGCATCGTGCCAGCCACCGCTTACGTCAACATGGGTGCCGTCAGGTATGCCTGCTGCTTCACCATAGATGCTGTAGCCATCATACATGTGGCAACTGTCTTTCAAAAAAGGGTTGAAGCCGCTGCGTTGCTGGCGCATGTACCGCAGGCAGAAATCGGCTGTGCCATTGTATACGTTATCGCCAATGCGGATGATGCCGCTGCGAATAGTGTCGTTTGCCACCAAACGGTAAAAGCCTGGTTGTTTTATCGAAGAAATGTTGATGCGGTAGCTGTGCAGGAATGGACCATAAGCGCCGTAATCTTTTTCACTTGAAGTTTTTTGATGAACAATTTTTCCTGTGATGACATTCAGCAATGCATAGTGTTTCAATTTAAATGATGCGGTCTTGCTTGCCAGCACCAACACCTTAGGGCTTTGTGTGGTGTAGCCAAGTTGATTGTAGCGAATGACAGTTTGAGAAAGGCACATGGTACATGCCGCTAAAAATGCGAGAATCAGGTTGCAAATCTTCATACAACCAAGGTACAGATTGCAATCATTTAGCGGCTACATTTGCCCGGCCGCTCAGTGCGGGCATTTCTTCCAAACGATACAATTGCATTCACCATGAAAGTGGTTACTTACCTCTATAACGAACATGAACAATTGGCTTTCTACCACGACGGCCGGTTGTTCAATATGGATAAAATTCACCCGGAACTACCGAATACCATGACTATGTTTCTGAACTATTGGGACGATGTGATTGATATAGCCCATCGAGGAAACCAGGCCATCGTGGAGGGAGCCATTGCTGCCGCAAAAGGCATTCCGTTGGATGATATTCAACTGCTGGCGCCGGTTCCATTTCCCACCAGTTGCCGCGATGGCTATGCCTTCAGGCAACATGTGGCTGCGGCAAGGCGCAACCGTGGTGTGGATATGATTCCTGAGTTTGATGAATACCCGATTTTCTATTTCACCAATCACAACAGTATACAAGGCGAGGGCAATATTTACTGTATGCCCGACCATTTCAAACAATTGGATTTTGAACTGGAAGTGGCGGTGGTCATTAACAGGCCGGTGCGCAACATTGCTGCCGAGCAGGCCGATGCGTACATTGGCGGACTGATGATTATGAACGACATGAGTGCCCGCCAACTGCAGATGGAAGAAATGAAACTGAACCTTGGTCCCGCAAAAGGGAAGGATTTCTGCACAGTGATTGGCCCATGGCTGGTGACGCTAGATGAACTGGAACAATATGAAATTCCTGCCAAATCAGGCCATGTGGGTAAAAGCTGGAACCTAGGCATGCGCTGCTGGGTGAATGGCAATCAAGTGAGTGAAGGCAACGTGGGCGATATGGACTGGACTTTTGCAGAAATTATTGAACGCTGCGCATACGGTGCCACACTGCATGCGGGTGATGTAATTGGCAGCGGCACTGTTGGCAGCGGCTGTTTGCTGGAACTGAACGGCACCGGAAAACTGAATGATCCCAACTATGAACCGCAATGGCTTCAACCTGGTGATGTGGTTGAAATGGAGGTGGATGGATTGGGCAAGCTGAGCAACACCATTGTGGAGGAGGACCAAGGGTGGAGCATACTGGAAAAAAAGAAAAAAGCGGAGTAGAAAGGCTATAGTACTTCGTGCAGAATAGAAAGGGTTTTTAGCTGGCCAAACTCACTCACATGGAAATGGAAAAAGTGGGTGAAGGCCTGCAACAATTCTCGCCGCTGTTGCTGGTTAAGTTTGATGCGATAAAGCGTGATTGCATTTTCCTGTTGTAATAATTCATGGGCCACTGCACTCAATTTTTCGTCGAGAAATAAACCATGTGCAGGTGGTTCGTTGGCAAAGCTGCCTTCCTGCAAATCAAGTATACTGTGCGTTTCGTTGAAATTATCTTCAATGCGAAAGCCTAGTTGGGCTGCAAGTTTCAGCGTAAAGTACAAGGGCAGGTTGGCTGCCACTTTCGGATCGCATTCGTCAAGCAGGGTAAGGATTTCGGTGATAAAGGCGAATAATTCCTCGTTTGTTTCGGGTTGTTTCAGGCATTTGCCCAGCAGTTCAATCATATATAGGGCAATAGCGTTTTTCGAAACACTCATCATCAATTGCCGGTATACCTGTGCCCACCTTATTTCCCTGATTATTTGCAGTTGTTTCAGCTCATTGTGATACACCACAAGATCGAGAATGGCGGCAGGCTGCAAAAAAGCCGCCATGTTGCTACCCTTCTTGCTGGTTTTGCGGGCACCTTTCACCATATATTGTTGAATGCCGTAGGCCTGTGTAAAAGCCGAAACAATAAGGCTGGTGTCACCGTATGGAACGGTTCGCAAAACAATGGCCTTGGTGGAGCGGAGCATAATTTTTCAGGAATCTGTTTGCGAATGTAAGCGACACTGCATGCTGTTAAGGGCCGATTGGCTATCATTTAGTTTCTTTGCGGCCATCGCTTCCACTCACACTGTTCTTTATTATTCATTTTCTCATTTCCATCCCCTTGCATCATGTGGTATAGACTTGGAAAGTTTGTTCTTCAATACCGTGTTGTTCTTCTTGTTGTTTTGTTTACTGCGACTGCTTTTATGGGCTGGCATGCCAGCAAAGTGCAGTTGAGCTATGAATTTTCAAAGGCCATTCCAACCGATAATCCCCGCTACCAGGAATACCTGCAGTTCAAGCAGAAGTTTGGTGAAGACGGCAGTGTGCTGGTAATTGGCGTTGCTGATAATGAGTTTTTCAGTCTCAATCATTTTGATGCCTACCGCAAAATGATTGCTGAAATAAAAAAGGTGAAGGGCGTTGAAGGGTTGATTTCCGTTCCCAATGCTATCAACCTAACGAAGAACGATTCCTCGGAAGCCCTGGTGTCAAAGCCTTTGTTTCCAGCAACAATGGAGTCACAGTCTGATCTTGATAGTGCAAGGCTTGTATTTGAAAACCTGTTGTTCTACCGTGGTTTGATGCACAACCCAACGAAAAATGCTTATGTGGCCGGTGCATCGATCAACAAGGAAATCCTCGCCAGTAAAGACCGCTCAAGGGTGGTGAATGAAATAATAGCTGCTACCAATCAATACAAAAAGGAAACAGGAGTGGATGTGCACCTGAGCGGCCTTCCGCTGATACGTACCCAGATTGCGGACCGCATCAAGAATGAAATGAACTATTTCCTGTTGGGGTCGTTGGCGCTGGCTGCATTTACGCTCATTTTGTTTTTCAGGTCGGCTAGCGCAACGCTTATTTCTCTCATAGTGGTTATCATCGGTGTGGTTTGGGCAATGGGCACCATGCACCTGTTTGGATATCGCATCACCCTGCTGAATGCATTGATTCCGCCGCTCATCATTGTGATTGGCATTCCCAACTGTATCTATTTCCTGAACAAGTACCACATGAGTTGGGAAGACCAGGTAGCTGCCGACGAGGGCAATCCCGACAAGGCCCGGTTGGAGGAAATGAAAAAGGCCGCCCTGCTGAACATGGTGAACAAAATGGGCGTGGTTACACTTTTCTGCAACATTGCAGCAGCAGTTGGATTTGCAGTTTTTGCCTTTACGGAAAGTGCCTTGCTCCAAGAGTTTGGTACCGTGGCCGGCATCAACATCATGGTCATTTTCTTCATTTCGCTCATTTTCATTCCCGGTACACTCAGCTACCTGCCTCCGCCAAAAGAACGCCACACCCGCTACCTGCGCAACCAATTGCTCGAAAACCTGCTGGTAAGAATTGAATATTGGGTGCTGCAGCGCAGGGGAATAGTATATGCAATTACCGGGGCCATGGTGGTGATGGCACTGTTGGGTATGATGCGACTTAAGAATGTCGGGTTCATTGTAGATGACCTCCCCAAGGACGACAAAATATATACCGACCTCAAATGGTTTGAGCACAATTTTGGTGGGGTGATGCCACTGGAAATTGTGGTGGATGCAAAGAAAAAAGGAGCTATCACTCGCAGCCTGCGCACATTTGAAAAAATGGATCAGTTTGCGCAATACCTGGCGGGCCACCCGGAGTGCGCCAAACCACTTAGCCTGGTAGAAGGTTTGAAATTTGCCAAGCAGGCTTATTACGATGGCGACAGTCTGAGCTATATGGTGCCCAATGAATTTGACATGGCATTCCTGGCGCCTTACCTCAAGGGCAAAGGCGGCACCGACAGCAGCAGCCAGCTGTCTAAATTGGTAAAAACTTTTGTAGACAGTAATAAACAAGAAGCAAGGATAAGCGTGAACATGGCCGATGTAGGAACTGTGCGTATGGCAGGCTTATTGGACACGTTCAAACAAGAGGCGGCCAAAAAGTTTGACACGGCATCTTATAAGGTGCAGTTCACTGGCAGTTCGGTTACCTTTTTGGAAGGCAGCCGCTTCATCATCAACGGGCTAAAGGACAGCATCTTTTGGGCATTTGTACTTATCGCCATTGCCATGCTTTACCTGTTCAGATCGTGGCGTATTTTGTTGTGTTCCCTCATTCCCAATATTATCCCATTGCTCGTTACAGCCGGCATCATGGGCTGGACGGGCGTAGCACTGAAACCCTCGACTGTATTGGTTTTCAGCGTGGCACTTGGCATTGCTATTGATGTAACTATCCGGTTCCTTGTCAATTACAAACAGGAATTGCCAACGCATCACAATAATATTCTGGCCACCACTACATCCACCATCCGCCACACCGGCATTAGCATAATTTATACTTCCATGGTGCTGGTTGCGGGCTTTGTCATTTTTATGTTCAGTGGTTTTGGTGGCACTTTTGCCCTTGGATGGCTTACATCTTTTACACTACTGATTGCCACTTTTACCAACCTTGTTTTCTTGCCGGTAATTATGCTTGCCTTGTTGAAAAAAAATAAAACGGCGTAACATTGGCAGGAAGTATCTTCATCCTGTTGTATTGAAAACCAAAACGTTCTAACAGCTCCTTATTTTCGGTATAGAAGCATTTCATTCGTCACTTTTTCTTTTTTTTCTGCAAGAAGTAAGATGAAAAAAAGTACGCGAAAAAAGCAGCGCAGAAACTGGAGTGGGTCTCATATAACTAGTTGTAAACTGTATGCCTTTGTGATTTCGTTTAGAAAAAATGAACAAGCAAAGGATTTTATATGTTAGGGCTTCTAATCGTTCATTAATAACCAATTCATTAGCTATGAGAAAAACAACCCTGTTGGTGTTGTGTCTGCTTTTTGCCATGGGGCAATTGATAGCACAATCCAAAACGCTTAGCGGTAAGGTAACCGATGAGAACGGAGCCTCGCTTGAGGGAGTGACGGTTGCAGCAAAAGGAACCAAAACTGCAGTAACAACTCTTGCGGATGGTAGCTTTACCTTGACTGTTCCTGCCAGTATTAAAGTGTTGGTGTTTTCTTTTGTGGGAAGGGAAACCAAGGAAATTGCCATTGGAAACAACACCAACTTCAATGTTACCTTAAAGGCCGTCGGCACCGAACCACTGGATGAAGTAGTGGTGGTTGGATACCAAACCCGCCGCAAACGCGATGAAGCAGGCGCCATTTCTACCGTGCGGGGTGCACAACTTGAAAATATACCCAACGCCAGTTTGGATAAGGCAATGCAGGGTAAGGCTGCCGGTGTATTGGTTCAGAGCAACAACGGTATACCGGGTGGTGCCATTAACGTACGTATTCGTGGTGAGGGTTCGATACTGGCCGGTAACGACCCGCTGTACATTGTAGACGGTGTTCCGCTTAACATTCGAAACGATGCGGCTTTTACCCAATCAAACCCGCTTGCGTTTCTCAACCCTGATGATATTGAATCTATCGACATATTAAAAGATGCCGCCAGTGCATCTATTTACGGTGTGGGCGCCGCCAACGGTGTGGTAATTGTTACCACCAAAAAAGGCAAGTCGGGCAAAACCAAGTTTACCGCCAGCGCTTACTGGGGGCAGGTAGCACCACTCAAAACACTGAACATGGTGAACAGCCAGGAACTGTTCCGCCTGCGTACAGAAGCTGTGGGCAATGCCAACAATCTGCCCTACAACGCACTTGCCGTAAAGCAAAGTGTATTGGGCGAATACCGCGTAGCTGGTGCCTCAACGATGACAGATGCCCGGGCCGACTCTGCTGCGGCAGCATTGCCTACCTACGATTGGCAGGACTATGCTTTTAAAAATGGTTCAGCCAAAAGCTATGAAATCAGTGCCAGTGGCGGCAACGACCGTACCACATTCCGCCTTGGTCTCAGCCACCAGGCCCAGGAAACATTTGTTACCAAGGCCGACTTCAGCCGCGAAGCCATGAAGTTTGACCTGACAAACAAGGCAACCAGTCGGCTGACTTTTACCACCGGTATTAACCTGAGTACTTTTTATCAGAACAATCCATTTGCTGTGAGCGGTTCCTTCCTGGGAAGCCCTGCTTTCTCTGCATCTGCTATTTTGCCCATTAACCCGGTGTATAATACTGATGGCACTTTCTACGGTGTGCCTGGGCAAACTCCTTACTCCAGTATTGCCGGCATCTTGAACCAAAACATTATTGCTGTTAATACCTGGAACGAAGGTTACCAGCGTACCAACCAGTTGATAGGCAACCTTCGCCTCGATTACAAACTGGCTCCATGGCTTACCTGGAGTTTGTTTGGTGGCCTGGATTACAGGTTGGTTCAGGGCAAAAACGTGCGTGATGCCCGCACGCCCGATGCCTACAACAGAAAGGGACTAGTTACCGTGCAGAGTAACTGGAATACCAATATCAACACCTATACTACCCTTAATGCAAACAAAACATTTGCAGAAAAGCATACCATTGATGGTTTGGTGGGTGCTGAATACCGGAGTGAAGACAACCACAGCATTACCGAATCGGGCGATGGATTTCCCATCTATGTGCTGAAGAACCTGGATAATGCTGCCAACCCGGTGACCATTGGTGAATTTGGAACCGGCTACCGCCGTAATTCCGTATTTGGCAATGCTAACTATAGTTACAATAAAAAGTACCTGGTAGGTGCTACGCTGCGCTACGATGGCTCATCCAGGTTTGGTTCAAACCACCAATATGGATTCTTTTACGGACTGAAGGCATCATGGAATGTTGACCGGGAAAATTTCCTTAAAAATTCAAAAGCTATCAGCCAATTGCGAGTTCGCGCCGGCTATGGAACTACAGGTAACGACCAAATTGGCAATTTCGATGGTCGTGGGCTTTATGGCTCAGGTGGTGTTTACAACAATGCCGGAGCTCTCGCCTATACACAGTTGGCAAATCCCAACCTGAAATGGGAAACCAACACAACCACCAACCTGGGTGTTGATTTTGGCTTGTTCAAAAACAGGATAACCGGTGTAGTGGAAGTGTATAACAAAATCACCAGCGACCTGCTGCTGCCTCAGCCACTGCAGTCAACCACCGGTTTCACACAGTTTGTTTCCAATGTAGGCAAACTCCAAAACAAGGGTGTTGAACTTACATTGGGCGCCGATATCCTGAAAGCGCAAAAACAGGGCGATTTTAACTGGAACATGAATTTCATATTTGGTTACAACAAGCAGGCAATTAAAGAACTGTATGGCGGTTACAAAGTGCTGCCCAGTGACCCAACAATTGCTGTTGGTCAGCCTGTAAACTTCCTGTTCACCCAGAAATATGCAGGTGTGAACGCTGCAACAGGTCGGCCCATGTGGTATGATACCCTAGGCAACCTGACGTACCAGGTGCAAAACCGCGACCGTGTAAACCTGGGCCAAACCCGCCTGCCCAAGTTCCAGGGCGGTTTCAGAAATACATTTACCTACAAAGGATTCAGTTTCGACATGTTCTACCAGTATGAATATGGTCGCATGGCGCAGGATGGACAGGTAAACTTCCTGATGGAAAATATAACCCGGCTTGGCACTTTGCAGGATTACTATGACCACAGGTGGACTACCCCGGGCCAGATTACTTATTTCCCCCGCCAGAACTCTGGGGGTGCTGAAAACAAAGGTTCAGGCGCCGGTTCAGGCAGCCGCACCTGGTTCAAGGCCGATTATATTCGCCTGAAAACTTTGACTTTCTCCTACGATTTCGATAGTGAATTCCTGCAGAAAGCAAAACTTTCAGCACTGCGTTTCTACATGCAGGCAACAAACCTGTGGACATACAGCGATTGGTATAGCTACGATGTGGAGTTTGCCGGTACAGCCACCAGCACTGTATCATCAACAGGCATCATTCCGCAGTCTAAGAACTTCACCGTTGGTATCCAGGTATCTTTCTAATCCGCAAATGAAAATCTAGAGAAAAATGAAAACTTTAAATAACAAAACAGTCATTCTTCTGCTGGCTTCAGCGCTGATTTTTGCGGGCTGCACCAAGCAACTGGAGATTGACCCACAGCAATCCATCGATGCGGCCCAGGCATTGACAACCGCCGATGGGGTGAACGCTTCCATTACAGGTATTTATGCCAAGCTCAAATCGGCACGTTGGTATGGCCGCGACATGATAACGCACCCTGAGGCTTTGGCTGACAATGGATATGCTACCAACGCTTCAGGCCGCCTGTTACCCGAGTCAAACAACACTTCGGGCGCTCATTTCACAACTACCATTTGGACAACAGGGTATGCCGGCATTAACCAAATCAATCTTGCCATAGACGCTGTAACTGCAGGTATACCGGGAGCTTCCGCAGGCACCAAGAACAACTGGCTGGGCCAACTTTACTTCCTTCGGGGCCTTTATTATTTCGACATGGTTCGGGTGTACTCCTACATACCGGGTGCAGTAGTTGCGGCACAGGACAGGGGTGGTGTACCCCTGGTATTGAAAGGCTTCAACAGTGTTGATTCAGCCCTGGTTTTCAGGCCTTCACGTACACCTGTGAACGATGTGTACGACCAAATTGTGAAAGACCTCACTGCTGCGAACACAAATCTTACCTGGTCAACCTCCCTGGTTAACCTGGCCAATAAGGCTGCCACCCAGGGCCTGCTGGCAAGAGTAAACCTTTACCGGAAAAACTTTGGCGAAGCCAAACGCTGGGCAGACTCAGCTATTGCGCTGGTAGGTAGCCGCCTTACCACATCGTCCACTTTTGTCTCTAACTGGCGGGCAGCTACGCACCAGGAAACTATTTTCCAGATTGCCTACCTGACCAGTGCTGAAAACATTGGTGTGAATGAATCGCTCCAGACTTCATTTACATCCCTGGTAACACCTGGCAACCCGACCGTAACAGGCGGATTTGGTGACCTGGTTCCAAGTATTACTTTGCTCAACGACCTGGGAATTACCTTGGTTGGAGGCAACACAAGTGCCAACTACCTTGGCGTCAATGCAGTTGTTGCCAGCCGCAGCGATGATGTACGCAACCTGTTGTTTGAGCCAGGCTCTTCCGGCAGGACTGGAAAAAGAAAAATAGAGTGTACCAAGTTTCTTGGAAAAAATGGGTTCATCAACCTGGATAACGTACCTGTGATGCGGGTGGCCGAATTGTACCTAATCCGTGCAGAATGCGCTGCTACACAAGGTTCATCCGTATTCAGCGAAGCGAATGCCATTGCAGACCTCAAGAAAATCAAATCAAACCGTATACTCAATTACACCGGCTCTGATATTGAAACGGCTGACAATGCTTTAACCGGGTCGGCTTTGTACGAAGAAATCCTCAAGCAACGCCGCATTGAATTTGCGTTTGAAGGATTCCGCTTCTTCGATTTTAAACGTTTGGGCCGCGACATTGTGAAATCGGCACCCAATGCCAACCCGCCTGTTGCGTTTACGGACTTCCGTATTTTGCCAGCCATTTACCAGCCCGATGTGGACGGTAATCCTAACATCAAACAAAATTTTGGCTACTAAAAAAATAAGCAACCATGAAGAAACTATTAATAGTAATTAGTTCCGGTTTGATGCTGATGCTTACCGGTTGCATAAAAAATGATATTGCCACTTATACCAACCAGACCATTGAATGGGATGCTGCCGCCTGGAATGCCAATACTTCACCATTTACCTACCCCATGATGACGCGGGTTCCCATTTTCGGATTTGCTACCGGTACCAGTGCTCCCTCACTAACCCGGGCAAGCGGAACTATTCGCCTGCGCGTTAACCTGGTAGGGGCACAGGCAGCTACCGACCGGACATTTGCATACCAGTTCAGCCAGTCGGAATCAACAGCAGCTCCCGGCACCCATTTCGAGGCTGTAAGTGGTAAAGGATCAATTGCGGCTAACAGCAGCTATGGCTATGTTGATTTGAAAATTCTGAATCCCGGACCAAGTGTGGGCACTGCAACCATTGTGCTCCAATTGGTTAACAATGAATCATTCAAGGCATCTGTGAACTACGCAAAAATTGGTTTAAGTGTAGCGCAGAACTAAGTAAAATGGTACTCCACCAAAGGATACTGCCCATGCATTGCAAGGCAGTATCCTTTTATATTGGGTAAATGCAATCACCCGGTAAACAAACATGGCATAACTACTGTTAATATTTTTTTTACGATATGCAGCGACTGAATGCTGAATTATCGTCTATTTGTAACAACTGTAATTACAGCAAAACCAACTGCAAGAGAAAATAGCCCACTCTACACCGATGATGGCTGTGTTCCGATTGCGCTGTATTGTTGCATGCGCAGGAATTCTAACACTAACTAAATTGTAAACAATGAGAAAAATTGCAATTGCATGTTTATGCCTTTGCTGGGCATTAGGTGCCCTGGCTCAGGGAAAAACAGTAACCGGCAAAGTCACCGATGCTAAGGATGGCTCGCCGTTGGCAGGTGTATCGGTAACGGTACCAGGAGGGGTCGGAGTGAAAACCGAGGGCGATGGTTCCTTTTCAATTTCAGTTCAGGCAAATGCCAAAACACTGGTATTTTCCTTCGTTGGCTTCGAAACAGCAACGTTGACTATCCCGGCTAATGGCGTACTTAATGTTAGCCTCACTTCTTCGGAAAACAAGCTTGATGAAGTAGTTGTGGTGGGTTACGGAACAGCGAAAAAGAAAGAAGTAACCGGTAGCATGGCTTCTGTAAAGGGTTCAACCCTTGCCACCAAGCCAGTACAGACATTCGACCAGGCGTTGGCAGGTCGTGCTGCAGGTGTACAAATCACCATTCCGAATGGTGTGCTCAACTCACCACCCGTATTCCGCATCAGGGGTACCAACTCTATTTCACTAAGTTCTTATCCTTTGATTGTAGTGGATGGGATTCCTTCTTACACCGGCGATTACAGCCAGACAGCTTCTGCAGGTAACGCATTGGCAAACATCAACCCCAATGATATCGAGAGCATTGACATTGCGAAAGATGCTGCTGCTACTTCCATTTACGGAAGCCGTGCTGCCAATGGTGTTGTTTTCATCACTACCAAAAAAGGCAGGCAGGGGAAGGCAAAAGTTAGTTATGCCGGTTGGGTGAGCGTTAACAAGCCCTTCCGCAATCCTGAAGTGTTGAATGCAAATGATTACATCGCCTTCAAAACAAGCGCTGTTGCCAACAACCCTACAGCTTCAGCCATTCAATACCTGCCTTCTTATGATGCACAGGGTAAGATGATTGATACCAAATGGGCTGACCAGGTGTACCGTGATGGTATTTCTCAAAGTCATAACGTGAACGTATCAGGTGGAAGCGATGCCACTACCTACTATTTCTCTGCAGGTTACACCGACCAGCAAGGAATTCTAAGAGGAAATAATTTCAAAAGACTCAACACCCTTTTGAATGTTGACAGCAGGATAAACAAGGTGGTAACGATTGGTGGTAAACTCTCTTTCTCCAATGAGAAAAACATTGCAGCCAATACCTCAGGCTCCTTGAATGGTTCTGCCTTCAATACCGGTGGTTTGGGTAGGTTGGCCATTGTGCTGCCTTCTATCATTGGACCTTATAACAATGATGGCACTTACAACATCAACGGTTCTGCAATAGGAAGCTCAAACATCAAGGGCATTTCTTCCTTGTCTTATTACAACCCGGTTCCGTTGCTTGACCTGAATAATTCAAGCAGTGAGAACAACCACATTCAGAGCAATGCCTACCTGCAGATTAAGCCAGTGAATGGACTTACACTTAAGACTTCATACGGCATTGACTACCTGCTGGTTGATAACAACATTTTCTGGACACCCATCACCGGGGATGGCTACAGCTATAATGGCTATGCATGGTCTGGCTCAGACAAATACACAACCAGCTTGTGGACGACAACCGGCCAGTACGACCGTACTATTGCCAACAAGCATAACCTCAGCCTGTTGGTAGGTAATGAGCAACAGCGTCGTACTTCACAGCGTTACGGCATACAGCGTCAGAATCTTTCTGATGCAGCCTACAACGTTATCCAGGCTGGTTATACTACCAACAACCCAGCCGACCTTTTCCTGGGAGAAAACTACCTGCTCTCCAATTTTGCCAGGTTGAGTTATAACTACGACAACAAGTATTTTATTGGAGGCAACTACCGCCGCGATGAATACTCTGCATTAGGTGAGAAGAAGGGTGATTTCTATGGCGTGTCTGCAGCATGGGATGTTTCCAAGGAAAATTTCTGGACTAAATCCGGCATCCAAAAAACAATCAGCAGCCTCAAAGTTCGTGGTAGCTATGGCAAGGTGGGTAACATTGCCGGTATTGGCGATTTCAGCCCATACTCAACTTTCGGATCTGGTTTGTATGGTGGCCTTGCTACGCTGGCATTCAGTTCTGTGGGCAACGACAAGCTGAAATGGGAAACCAGCCTGAAGACCGACGTGGGATTGCAAATTGGATTCCTCAACGATAAAATCACTGCCGAAGTAACCTATTACAACAACGACATCAACGGCCTTATTCTGAACGTGCCGCAATCACCTTCAACCGGTTTGCCTTCAAGCCCTCCGGCTAACGTTGGTTCGATGTACAACAAGGGCATTGAATTTACTGTAAATGCCGCTGTTATCAACAAGCGTGACTTCAGCTGGAATACCTCATTCAATATTACTCAAAACAAGAACGAGGTAACTGCACTGGCTCCTGGTTTGCCTTATATCCTGCAGTCTACATCCGGACTTGAAAGTGTAAACAGGACTGAAGTAGGTAAATCACTGGGCTACCTTTGGGTAGTCAAAACCAATGGAGTTGATCCTGAAACAGGAAAGCGTGTTTTTGTTAACTCAAAAGGTACCAATGTTTACTACCAGTATTACGCTCCAACTGGCCAGTTCAACTATTCTACTACCCCAGATGGTACCACTAAATATGTAAGCCCAACCGGTGCCACTGCCATCAGCCAGGCTGCTGACGCGGTGATGTACGCTAACACGGTTCCAAAGATTTATGGTGGTTGGGACAACAACTTCAGGTACAAGAATTTCGACCTCAACCTGATGTTTACCTACCAAACCGGCTTCTATGTGTATTATGGTACCAATGCAGGTTTGCATGACCAACGCTGGTGGAATAACTCAACCGATGTGTTGACCAAAGCCTGGAAATCAAAAGGCGATGCCAACATGTTGTATGCAAAGCCAGTGTACAGCGACAACGTTTCGAACGGATCTTCCATGCCGCTTAACATAAACGTGTTCAAAGGTGATTTCTTCAAGTTCAAAAATGCGTCGTTGGGGTATACCCTGCCAAGCAGCCTCCTTACCAAAATGAAGCTTGCTTCCTTCCGGATTTATATCACTGGGCAGAACTTCCTGATAGCTACAAAGTATCCCGGACCTGATCCTGAAGTATCATCAAACGGAAACACCACCATTGCTCAGGGTGTGGACAGAAACACAGCAGCTAATGCCAAAACATTCCTGATTGGCCTCAATGTTGGATTCTAAAACCAGTAAAAGATTATTAGTATGAAATTGTATAATAAATATCTGCTCGCATTAGGTGTAGGTGCCATTTCTCTTGCTTCGTGCCATAGAGATTTGCTCTCACCGGTGCCAAAAACAAGCATTACCGATGCCTCGGCTTTCAGCACGCCATCAAGGGTATCGGCCCAGCTTTTGTCGCTCTATGGTGCCATGAAGGCCGGCAACTTCTACGGCGGCCGCTATTTGATTTATGGTGATATCAGGGGAGAAGATTTCATCAACGAAACAGGAAACCTTGTTACGGGTTCTGATGTGTGGGCACTTAACCCCACCAACAGTGCCACAGGTGTTATTAACCTCTGGTCTTCGGCTTATTACACCATCAACTGCGTAAATGTTTTCCTTGAAGGCATGGCAAATGGTGGAAACGCTGTGGTAGGCGATGCTACTGCAAAAAAGTACATTGCTGAAGCCAAATTAGTGCGTGCTGTCAGCTATTTCAGCATGTTGCAATATTACTGCCGCCCATACGCCGATGGCTCAGGCAGCAAGCCGGGATTGCCACTCAGGCTCACAGCCATCAAGGGCGCTGGAGCGTCTGACATGGCACGCAGCACAGTGGCTCAGGTGTACGACCAGGTATTAAAAGACCTGAATGAAGCAGAAGCAGATTTGCCCGCTTCTTACACAGCTGCATCAGACAATGTAACCCGTGCACACAAAAACACAGCTATCGCTCTGAAGAGCAGGGTATACCTCACCATGCAGAACTATGCCAAGGTGATTGAAGAAGCCAACAAAATAGTGCCTGCATCTGCACCATTCAAGGCAGCTACTGGTGTTCCCAATACGCTGAATGCGAGCTACACAGGTATCTTCTCGACTTATACCACTGCTGAGTCTATTTTCTCCATGCCTATGACTTCAACTACTGGTGACAACCCCGGTACGCAGAACCAATTGGCATATTATTTCTCGCCTACCTCATCATTGGGCGGTGTAGGCAACGGTGAATTTTCACTTAACCAATCGGGTATTATTGCCGATGCCACATGGCTGACTACTGATGCCCGCAGAAGTTTTGTGAAGAAGACTACAGCCACAAATGGTACCATCAAATATTGGCTTACCAAATACAACGTGGGAAGTCCTTACACCGACTGGGCTCCTGTAATCCGCTATGCGGAGGTGATGTTGAGCCTTGCCGAAGCCAGGGCAAGAACTACCAACAGCGTAGATGCTCAGGCTGTCGCATTGCTCAATGCAGTGCGCACAAGGTCCGATCCATCTACTGTGTTCACCACTTCAAGCTTTGCGAATGCTACTGAACTGGTGAATGCTATCCTGAAAGAAAGAAGGATTGAATTTATGGGTGAAGGCATTCGTAACACCGACCTGTTGCGATTGCTGCAAACCATTCCGGCAAAAGGTACTGCTCAGTCTAAGTCTCCTTCAGATGTAGGTTACATTTGGCCAATATCAGCCAATGAACTTGCGCTGAATACACTCTGTACTGACAACTAAGATTCCTGGTTAACAAAGGGCTGCCATTGTGCAGCCCTTTGTTCATTTATAGCCATGCATATTCGCCAAAAATGATTCGATATTGTTCCTTGTTCGTGCTTCTTGTGCTGCTTTCTTTCATCAAAGGAAACGGCCAGCAGGTAGCCTATTTCAACGATGGCAACGGTAAGGCTATCTATTTTGCGAAAGACAATGCAAGGTCTGAAGGAAGTCCGTATTTGTACGATGAATACAAATGGGGCATCATGCAAATGACTGATGGAAAAAGATTTCTGCCGTTGAAAATAAAAGTGAACATCTTCAATGGCGATGTTCAGTTTTTAAGTGATACCGGCGATGAAATGCTTGCAGTTGTTCCCGTTGCTTCCATTGCATTTTATGGAAATGAAAATAACAGTGCCACTAAAGACACCACATGGATTGTTGGTCTCCCTGCAGCAATCAATGACAAGAATGCTTTGATAGCTGAACTGTTGGTTGATGGAAAAGTAAGACTCTGCAAAACATTCAGTGTTACCTGCAATTCTCAATCGGCATATGGCCAGGCCGGAACAGTGAACACTTATACTAATGGCAAAAGAAAACTTATTGCTGTAATGGGCGGCAAAACGGTATCACTGAAGTTTAGCCAGGATTTTGTGCTGCAGCTATGCAGCGATAAACAAACTGAAATGCAGGCGTATTTCCGAAAATCAAACAACACCTGCAATAGCGAAAATAAATTGATCGAAGCCTTTACTTTCTACAACCAACTCTGAGCATTAAATGCATCAAGTGATGCTTTAATCAAGGTAGGAAATTAGTTTGCCTACTTGAGTACTTCTTTTAGTTTCAATTCTAGTAAGCTGTCTGTAAGATTAATGGCTTTTACTTCTCCTTTAGGGTCTACCAACATATTAAATGGCAGCGCCTGGATATCGAACAAACTTGCAGCCTTGCTATCCCAGTATTTAAGGTCACTAACATTTGTCCATGTCAGTGTGTCCTTTGCAATAGCATTCAACCAGGCATTGCGATCTTTATCAAGCGAAACACCAAGTACAGTGAAGTTGCGCTTATTGTATTTTCTGTAGGCGGCCACCACGTTTGGATTTTGCTTTCTGCAAGGTTCGCACCAACTGGCCCAACAGTCCACCAATACCCAACGGCCTCGGAAGGAGCTAAGCGAAATATTTTTGCCCGCTGTATCAGGCAACACCAACTCCGGTACCGGCTTATTCAGCAATTGACTTCCCTGTGGCATTTTGCCTGCATTGCTTACCCGCAGCAATGCAAGGCCCGGATGCTGTGGATGCGCAACAATAGCCTTTTCCAATTGGCCATTCCATGCATTTTGCGAGAGAAATTTCTTCGCCATCCCCAATGCAAAATATTGTGCAGTGGCATTCTTTTCACTGCTGAGATATGCCAGCAGGTAATCGTTTAATTGTTTTTGTTGTGCATCTCGTTTTTCCAGCACTGCAGTGCGGAGACTGTCGCTGGTTTTTTTGTCGCGGGAAATGTTTTCTGCATCAGCCAGCGATTGTTGCCATTGCTGGTATAGTGGCATGAAGCCTTCGTATAATGACTTGATGGATTTGCTGGCAGGCGAACCAATTGTTTCATATCGTTCAGGATGAATGGCATCAGCTTGCAGTTCAATATGGTTTGCATCGTTGATAATGAGGATGCCCGGGCCGCCTGCTATAAATAGCTGGTACAGGTTCTCCTGGCTTTGCACCGATTGCAGGTGAAATTTTCCTGTGCTGTCAAGAACAGCAGAATCGAGCACCATGCGGTTGGGCGAGGCATAGGGCAATTCAGCCAGCATTATTTTGCTGCCAGCGGCTTGTGTAAACACACCCTCTACAACCAGCTGGTCATTATTCTTTTGGGTGCAGGCGCCCAGCATTGTTATGGCAACAATCAGCCATGCATTCAATGGCCGCTGCGTGTTGGTTTTGTATGTCAGGTTCATCCTATTTTGAGTTTTTCTTCCAGGAGTTTGGTTACTACCTGCGGGTCTGCTTTGCCTTTCGATAATTTTTTCACTTCACCTACAAACAACCCAATGAGGCCTTTTTTGCCTTTTTGGTATTCCTTCACCTTATCCGGCATATTGCGTATTACAGCTTCCACCCAAGCTTCCAGTTCGCCTTCATTGCTTTCCTGGACAATGCCCAGTTGAGCAGCAAGTCCTGCTACGTTGTCTGCCGGTGAAGCCAACATGGCAGGCAGTAAGCGTGTGGCCGCCATGCTGAAATTTACTTTGCCGCTTTGCACTATTTCAATCAGCGAAGCCATTTGATTAGCACTTATCGGAAACAACTCTATTTCCTGTTGGTTTTCGTTTAACCAGCTCTTCACAGGTCCCAGCAACCAGTTGGCAGCGGGCTTGGCAGGAGCACCTGCATTCAGCAGGTCGAGGAAGTAATCGGCAAATGCTTTGTCTTCAGTAAGCACTTCGGCATCTTTCTCCGGTAACTGCAGCTTACCAGTAAGTTCCGCTTTCAGTTGCTGCGGCAGGGCGGGCATCGTTGCCCTGATGCTTTCTATTTGTTCATCGGTTGTGGCAAATGGTGGTAAATCGGGACAGGGAAAATAACGGTAATCGTTGGCTTCTTCCTTTTCACGCTGACCAATAGTCGTGTTGTTGTCTGCATTGTAGCCACGCGTCTCCTGCACAATAAGGCCACCATTTTTCAATATGCCTACCTGCCTTAGCGCTTCAGCATCAATGGCCCTTTTTACATTTCGTATGCTGTTGAGGTTTTTTACTTCCACCTTGGTTCCCAGTTTCTTTTCACCCACAGGCCTTACAGAAATGTTGGCATCGCATCGCAGGCTTCCTTCTTCCATGTTACCATCGCAAACGTTGAGCCATCGCACCAGTTTGCGCAGTTCGGTAAGGAATGCAAAGGCTTCATCGCTGCTGTGAATGGCGGGGTCGGTTACCAATTCCAGCAGGGGCATGCCTGCACGGTTCAAATCAATGCAACTATAATCAGGGTCAGCATCATGCACACTTTTTCCTGCATCTTCTTCCAGGTGAATGTGGTGGATGGGCACCTCGCCCAGTGCTGTACTAACAAAACCGCCTATGAGTATGGGCTCGGTGAGTTGGGATGTTTGATAGCCTTTCGGAAGGTCGGGGTAGAAATAGTGTTTGCGGTCGAAATGACTATGGTGGCTGATACGGCAGTTGAGCGCAAGGCCCAGCCTGATGGCCAATTCAACGGCGTGTTTGTTGAGCATGGGTAAGGTGCCTGGGTGCGCCAGGCTGATAGGCGAAACCTGGCTGTTGGGTGCTGCGCCAAATTGTGTGGCATCTGCACAAAAAAGTTTGGTGCGGGTGAGCAGTTGTATGTGAACCTCCAGGCCCACCACCATTTCAAATCCTTCCATCATGCCGCAAATGTAAAGCCCTTGCCAATCGGCCAAATGAAAAAGCCCTTTGAAGGCAAAGGGCTTAACTAATAACAAACATGAGAATATTTACAAATCGGCTGTTTTGATTTTTTTGGGCACACGCAGCGTAAGGCTTTCAGTTTTGCCACTACGCAGCACTTTTAATCCAAGGGAAGATTTGTCGTGTGATTCTGCCAAAATCCTGCGGAGTTCATCAATATTCTTAATGTTCTCTCCTTCCACTTCGGTAATGATGTCATCCTTTTGCAGGCCTGCCTTTGCGGCCTGGCTTTCCGGCTCAATGGTGCTTACTTTGGCGCCATCTCCATCGGGATTGTCTTCCACACCCATACCAAACTTAGGCCTGTCGTCGCGGATAACATAGCCTCTTGGGCCATATGGGGCAGCAAAGGCCATCGGCGGATCAATACGGATATTGAAATCCTTCATGAAATCTTCCCCGTTCGAAAAGGCAAAGGCTTCCTCCGACCTTCCGAGGGTAACTTTCACTTTTTTCTCCTTGTCTTCGCGCAGGTAAGTCACATCAACGGTTTCTTCCGGCTTGAATTTGCGGATAGTTTCTTGCAGGCTTTGAGTGCTGGTAATCTTTGTTTCGTTCACACTGGTAATAATATCACCTTCTTTCAGACCAGCCTTTTCAGCTGCGCTTTCATCCATTACATCGGTCACTTTTGCACCTTTGTCTGCTTGTTCGGTTACAACGCCCAGCATGGCCTTCGGCTTGTCTGAAGTTACTTTATAGTTGTAGGCTCCACCCTGGTGCGGTACCATTACATGGTTGCCATTAATGACTACGTCATCGTCTATTACAATATGCTTTTTACCCTGGTACTGATCAGCGGGCTTGCCGTTGATGGTCACTTTGTTTCCTTCAATCACAATCACTGTTTTTTCGCTGGCCTTCCCCGATTTTTCTTCAATAGTTATCTCTTTTTTCTCCTGCTTCTTCGTGTCAGGTGTTGTCTTTTGGGGAGTCTTTTGCTGGGCAATGGCTGCGGTGGCTATCACACCCAGGCAGGCCAGCAACAAGTATGTTTTTTTCATAACTAAGAAATTTTTCGTAGTTCAAATATAGGCAAGAAAATCATACTGCGAAAACTTTCGTAGATTTTAGAAATATTTATGAAAAGGGGGAGAGAAAGCTACTAGCTGCGAGCTTCACCGGGTTTTATGGTAACTCTTGAACTTGTAAACTTGTGAACTTGTGAACTCGTGAACTATTAAACCCTAAACCTCAAACCTCAAACCTCGAACTCCGAACCTTCCTCACCCATCATAATCCACTTTTACCATGGGAGTCCTTGGGTGCGACTGGCAGGTGAGGATGTAGCCCGCAGCAATTTCATCGGGTTCGAGGCCGTACACCACATCCATGTCCACCTTGCCCTCAATAAGTTTTGCCTTGCAGGTGCAGCAAACGCCGCCTTTGCAGGCATAGGGCAGGTCGGCGCCCTGCAGCAAGGCACCATCCAGAATGCTGTTGCCTACATACTCCAGCGGGAATGAAGATTCAATTCCGTCCATCTGAATGATTACTTCTGCCATGGGCTGTTTATGGCTGGGAGCGGCATCGTTTTTATGGATGGGCTTGTGTGCTGTTGATGTGTTGAACAATTCAAAATGAATGCGCTCCTTTGCAATTCCCTGCTCCAGCAAAAAGTCCCTGATGGTGAAAATCATGGCTTCGGGGCCGCAGATAAAACAATCATCAATAAGTGAAAAGTTGATGAACTTTCCAGCGAACTGGCTGCATTTCAGTGCATCGAGCCGGCCATAGTTAATTTCTGTTTCTGTTTTTTCGCGGCTAAGCACGTGCAGCATGCGAAAGCGGTGTATGTATTTGTCCTTCAGTTCTTCCAGCTCTTCCTTAAAAATAATACTGTTGCGGTTTCGGTTGCCAAACACAAGGGTAAAAGTGCTGAAGTGCTCTGCATGCAACGTTCCTTTTATAATGCTGATGATGGGTGTAATGCCGCTCCCTGCAGCAAATGCCAGGTAGTTTTTTCGGTGCGTTTCGTGCAGTGGGGTATAAAACCTTCCTGTTGGTGGCATCACATCCAGGGTCATGCCTTTTTTCAGTTCTTCATTGGCCCAGCGGCTTAACTGGCCACCTTCCATTTTCTTGATGGCCACACGCCACACGCCTTCATTCGGGCCGGTGCAAAGACTGTAGTTGCGCCGCACTTCCTCTCCATTAATATTTGCCCGGATAGTAAGGTGCTGTCCTTGTGTAAATGCAAAAGTTTCCTTGAGTTCATCAGGTACATTAAAAGTTACCGTAACGCAATCTGCTGTTTCCGGCTGAACCCTTCTCACTGTAAGCGGATAAAAATGTGCGGCCATATTGTCTGAATTCTTTTTTTGAGGTAGCGGGTGTATGGTGTATGGCGTGAGGTGAATGGTGTATGGTGTATGGTGTATGGCGTGAGGCGTGGAGCGTGCAGCATGTAGCGTGCAGCATGTAGCGTGCAGCTATTCTTTCAATCCTTCGAGCAGCAACAACACCAAATCTTCGGTTACTTGTTTGGCGCTGATGTTCCTTTTGTTTCGCTGCCAGTATTCAATACTGCGAACCGCCGATAGCAATGTAAGCACTGCAATATGCGGATGCACTTTCCTGATTTCGCCTGCATTAATGCCTTGCTCCACAATGGCTGCAAAACGGTTTTCGTATTGACGGCGCTGATTCAAGAAGTTGCTTAGCCAAGGCTCCTTCAGATGCTTCCAATCGCGATTGCTGATGTACACGGCATCGTGGTTTGTAAGCAGCATGTGAATGTGAAACCTGATGATGGCTTCGGCCTTTTGCAAGGCCGTTGAAGATTGCATCTCCAACTCGTCAAGGTGTGAAGTGAAATCATCAGCCACCGAAAAGCACAGCTCCCGCAGCAATTCTTCTTTGCTGCTGATGTGATTGTACAGGCTGGCTGCTTCCATGCCTATGTGTTCTGCAAGCAGGCGCATCGTAGTGGCATTGTAGCCTTTTGATTTGAACAGGCCTGCAGCTTTTTGCAGTATTTGTTGTTTGCGGGAAATTGATTTTTCTGGTGTCGTTTTCAACATGACAAGCGTTTGAGAAGCAGTTGCCTTTGCAGGCGCCAGCCGTACTGTGGGTGTAGTAAATGGCACTGCAAAACTAACGCTTGTTAGCCTTTGTGGGGTAAAACTTCAGAAGTATTTCAGTGAATGGCTGATTGCAGGCAACATTGTTTTTGAAAGCTCACGGGTGAATTGAAAACCGAAAATGAGGAAAAAATCTAAGCAGAAAAATGCTCAATATGTGGCCGTAAAAAGCACATGTACTCAAAACATACGCAGAACACAAAAGCCCATAAGGCATGTTTTGCTGTTTAATGCAAGATGAATACTTGAAGTTGGTTATGAAGGGCAAGCGAGCTATGCAACCTCCGCCTGTGCAATTGCTGTGAAACCTGACAACCTGTTTAACTCATTCTGATAGTCGGCCAGGAAGGATGCGAAAGGCACCTGCAGCGCACAGCAATAGTTGTGTACATCTGCAAAGCGAAGCGGATGAGCGCCCTGTTCCATTTTGTCGATGGTAGACTTTGAAACACCTAATGCCTGTGCTACATATTCTCTTTTAAGGTTCCTGGCTAACCTGTAGTGATACAAGGTGCGGGCCAAAGCTTTTTTGATGTGTTGTTGGTTGTGCATGGGAGTGAAATTTGGTGTTGGCCAAATGTACAATAGATAACCTATTGCGGCAGGGCACTTTAATATAATAAAGTTTATAATTAATTGCCGCAGCTCAAAACATGACAATAGTCAGGTAAATGGAAATGGCGTGCATTTAAACTGTATGCAACATACATTTTAAGTAGTGAATGAGTTACCAACCTTAGCCAGATGGTTTTAATTTTGGCAATGCAAAAAAGGCAAATAATAAGTCAATCACTATTTACATTAATAATTGTGTTTGCTGGAAAATGTTCAGTTGGTCAAATAACAAAAGGAAACTGGATGATGGGAGGCGGAGCATCTTTCAGATCAGCCAAATATGAATTTGGAGGAGTTACTACAATACAAACTACAGCGCAATTATCCGGCGATGTTGGTTATTTTATCTTAGACAAATTTTCAACTGGCTTGAAGCCCGGCTACAGCAGAACGGAAACGGACAGACCGCACAACATTGCAAATACCTATGTTATTGGGCCATTTGTGAGATTCTATTTTTTGCAGCCGGAAAAGTATGTAAACATATTTTCAGAATTGGGTTATCAATATGGAATAACAATGACCAATCAGGGGGTAAAAGAGAATAGTAATAATTTTTCCGGGTTATTGGGCTGTGCAGCATTTTTTAACAGTAATGTGGCGTTGGAATTTACCCTTGGATACTCTTCCTACTTGTACAATAATAATAGAGGGAAAGTCAATTCTGTAGTGGCAGGGGTTGGCTTCCATTTTCACCTTGAAAATGAGAAATAATTATTAAAACTCACTAAATGTAATTTTATGAACAAGAAATAATGTCTGGCGTACTGCCTTCTAATAATATCAAGTATTAATATGACTTATTCCCAATTAGTCATTGACTATTCTGCATGGAGTTCCAATCAATGCAATTCCTTTTACCCATCTACGATTATTAATAATACATTACACATGACAACATGTGGTACAGTTATATATGATAATGTAAATCACGCTATTGAGTTAGACACTAGGGCAGAAAGTAATATTTATAAATGTACAGAATATAAAATTGGCTTCAGTTTTAAGCAAGGATATAGTTATACAATAAAATTAAATGCATGGTGCAATACACCAACGTCGCCCGTACCTAACTCCAAGATGAGAGTTGATTTTAACAGTGCATCTAATGGCAGTGGAGTTTTTTGCAATGGTGTTGAATCGTTTAATATTACTTCCTCATTGACCATCGATAATAACCTGCCACTCAATCCAAGTGTATTTTCAGACTATTCATTTCATTTCAACTCATTATCTCAACCACAGAGTTTCTTATACATCGGCGGTTTCCTACCATACATAAATGGAACCGCAACTTCATGGATTTTAATTAAAAAAGTAAGCATTACTGAGATACCCCCTCCAGTATCATTTACATTATCGCCATCAAATCTCACTATTCCATGTGGTTCTATCACACCTCAAACATTCAGAGTGACAAATGTTTATAACACCCCAAATGTTGCAAATTACCGTTGGAATTTAGGTGCCAACAATGGCTGGTTATATAATGGTATTGCAGCGCCGGACACAATTTCCACGGGAGCTGTAGATTCATTGATGCTTACTCCAGCCTGTAGTGATGTGAAGCATAATATTAGTGTTACAGTAACAGCAGGGGGGAACAATTATCAAACAAATTCTGTCAGTGTAAGTAATTCATCACCCACACTTTCAATCAATGGCAGCAGTGCATTCTGTTTGGATTCAAGTTCTTATTTTCTTGATGGTGTGCCGTGCCGTGCCTCAGTATCCTGGATATCGTCCAATACTAGTATTGCTACCGTAACCTCAACAGGAAATCCTGCAACACTGACAAAAACGGGTGACGGCACTTTAACCCTGACGGCCACAGTAAATGGTGTAAATTGTTTGAGTAATAATGCTGCTTTAAAATCAGTGGCTGTGGGAGCGCCGCAGGCCAATAATATTTCACTTTGGAATTCGGCGGGCAGCATCACCATAGGACAGCCAGTGGGTTTCGTTGCAGGCTATCCTCCTGCCAATCGCTGTCAAATACAATCAACAGAATGGCAGGTGCTTAATATGGGCTATTCAATTTATACAGGCAATTTTCCATGTGAACCGGACAATGAGACAAGTAAAAATATTTTCCTTGAATCGGAGGGCACAGCGTATGTGCAGGCCCGCATTCAAAATAGCTGCGGATGGAGTAACTGGAGTGCTGCGGTGCCCATTCAGGTAAGTTCAGGATACTACTTTTTGGTTTCTCCTAATCCCGCCACATCAACAATTGCTGTTAGCCCAAAGGCCACTACTACAGACGAGATTTCGGAAATCCGCATTTACGATAACATGGGCAATTTGAAAAAGCAAATGCGATATAGCAAGGGCACCAAGCGTACGCAACTAAACATTGGTGACCTTGGAAATGGGTATTACTTTATTGAAGTGATTGCTAGCCAAAAAAGGGACAGGCAACAATTGATAATACAGCGATAAAGTTTTCTTATTAAACAATTTGAATGTGAGCCTTGCAAAGACACCGGGCAGATTGTTGATAAATGGTGGCTCATGTTCAGGGCAAATGCTTCGCCCAGAACATAGGCTCAACTCAAACGAAAGCAAATGATTAGAATAATATTTATCCCCATCTTGATTGCGTTTTTTTCATTTAATTCTAAAAGTCAGATAACAAAAGCAAATTGGCTTATGGGCGGAAGTGGGCGATTCGCAACCCAGAAGGAAACCTATAATTCTTATGTTACCAAGGAATTAAATATTCAATTGTCACCTGCTGCAGGATATTTCTTTGCCGACAAATTTGCAGGTGGCCTCAGGGGCAAAGTGATTTATGAAAAAGTGGAATTTAATGGTGGCGTAAGCAATAGTACCCAACTGGGAATAGGCCCCTTTTTACGTTACTATTTTCTGAACACAGAAAACCGGTTCAATCTTTTTGCCGAGTCAGCTTACCAATACATGTATAGTTCAAGAAACTATGGGGCAGGGATTGACAGGAGTAATGACTTTACTCTTTCAGTAGGCCCTGTAATTTATTTAAATGAAACTCTTGGCATTGAAGGTGCCATAAACGGTGAATTGTATAATTACGTTGGTGCAAGTATCAGATCGATAACATTCTTTTTCAGTCTTGGTTTTCAAATTCATCTTGAAAAGGAAAATAGTCAATAACAATTAATATCTCCGCAATGAATAAGCATTTAGCAAAATTGGTTTGCATTATTGGGCTGCTTTCCAATTGCAATTGGTGCAACTCGCAAACAACAATAATTAGCTACTTGAATAGTGGTTTAAGTACATCGGCATGCAACGTATTTAGCCCTTCTGTATCCATTAGTGGAGTGCTCCACTCTTCACACGCTGGAGGCGTTACCTTCAATTCAACAAACGGGATCGGCCTTAGTACCTCACCACAAGTAAATCCGTCCAAGGCAACTGCTTATATTATCAATTACAATTTTATTCCAGGTCATAATTACAACATAACAATTACAGCTATAGGTAATACAGCATTGCAGATGAAAACTTCAGTTGTTCCAAATTTGGTTCAATTTCCAACCAACGGGACTGCGCAATGTCCAACTGACGTAAATGTTAGTTCTTATCAAACTGTCGGTGTTGGGCAATTTTCATCAGCTACATCCACAACATCAGCGAATTATAACATACCTCAATTTAGTATACCTGGAACTGCCACTTATCCATATCTGATTGTTTGGGTATCAGGTGGCAATATTTCTCAATCAATCGATGTGCTTTATATAAGTCAAGTAGTAATTACACAAACAACTCCAGTATCATTTACATTATCGCCATCAAATCTATCCGTTGCATGTGGTTCTACCACACCTCAAACATTCAGAGTGACAAATGTTTATAACACCCCAAATGTTACAAATTACCGCTGGAATTTAGGTGCCAACAACGGCTGGTTAAATAATGGTATTGCAGCGCCGGAAACAATTTCCACGGGAACTGTAGATTCATTGATGCTTACTCCAGCCTGTAGTGATGTGAAGCATAATATTAGTGTTACAGTAACAGCAGGGGGGAACAATTATCAAACAAATTCTGTCAGTGTAAGTAATTCATCACCCACACTTTCAATCAATGGCAGCAGTGCATTCTGTTTGGATTCAAGTTCTTATTTTCTTGATGGTGTGCCGTGCCGTGCCTCAGTATCCTGGATATCGTCCAATACTAGTATTGCTACCGTAACCTCAACAGGAAATCCTGCAACACTGACAAAAACGGGTGACGGCACTTTAACCCTGACGGCCACAGTAAATGGTGTAAATTGTTTGAGTAATAATGCTGCTTTAAAATCAGTGGCTGTGGGAGCGCCGCAGGCCAATAATATTTCACTTTGGAATTCGGCGGGCAGCATCACCATAGGACAGCCAGTGGGTTTCGTTGCAGGCTATCCTCCTGCCAATCGCTGTCAAATACAATCAACAGAATGGCAGGTGCTTAATATGGGCTATTCAATTTATACAGGCAATTTTCCATGTGAACCGGACAATGAGACAAGTAAAAATATTTTCCTTGAATCGGAGGGCACAGCGTATGTGCAGGCCCGCATTCAAAATAGCTGCGGATGGAGTAACTGGAGTGCTGCGGTGCCCATTCAGGTAAGTTCAGGATACTACTTTTTGGTTTCTCCTAATCCCGCCACATCAACAATTGCTGTTAGCCCAAAGGCCACTACTACAGACGAGATTTCGGAAATCCGCATTTACGATAACATGGGCAATTTGAAAAAGCAAATGCGATATAGCAAGGGCACCAAGCGTACGCAACTAAACATTGGTGACCTTGGAAATGGGTATTACTTTATTGAAGTGATTGCTAGCCAAAAAAGGGACAGGCAACAATTGATAATACAGCGATAAAGTTTTCTTATTAAACAATTTGAATGTGAGCCTTGCAAAGACACCGGGCAGATTGTTGATAAATGGTGGCTCATGTTCAGGGCAAATGCTTCGCCCAGAACATAGGCTCAACTCAAACGAAAGCAAATGATTAGAATAATATTTATCCCCATCTTGATTGCGTTTTTTTCATTTAATTCTAAAAGTCAGATAACAAAAGCAAATTGGCTTATGGGCGGAAGTGGGCGATTCGCAACCCAGAAGGAAACCTATAATTCTTATGTTACCAAGGAATTAAATATTCAATTGTCACCTGCTGCAGGATATTTCTTTGCCGACAAATTTGCAGGTGGCCTCAGGGGCAAAGTGATTTATGAAAAAGTGGAATTTAATGGTGGCGTAAGCAATAGTACCCAACTGGGAATAGGCCCCTTTTTACGTTACTATTTTCTGAACACAGAAAACCGGATTAATGTTTTTGCCGAGTCGGCCTACCAGTACCTATTTAGTACAGGCAGCCATGGTGCATGGCATCAAAATACCAATGCCATTAGCCTCAGTGCAGGGCCAGTAATTTATTTAAATAGTAACGTAGGTATTGAATGTACTATTAACTACGAATCTTCTAACAGGACTAGTAATAATGCGACGAATATGAGGTTTGAATCCTTCTTTGTTGGCATTGGTTTTCAAATTCACTTTGAATAGGACAACAGCGAGTGACAACTAAATTAGCCACAATGAATAATTGATGGGCATGCAAGGTTTTCATGATGAGATAAGCTGGCCTTTGGAGAAAAACCTGAAAGCACCAAGGATGCTTCCCTCCAAATCGTTTTCTTTGCACGGCCTTTGGCAAAAAAGGCTTTTAAAATTTTTACATTATGTCGCTGATTGTTGTGGGAACCATGGCGTACGACGCCCTCGAAACTCCGTTTGGAAAAGTGGACAAGATAGTGGGTGGAAGCGCCACTTATGCTGCTTATGCTGCCAGCAATTTCATTAAGCCTGTGCAGCAGATAAGCATTGTGGGCAACGATTTTGAGCAAGCCATCCTCGACGACCTGCACCGCCGCGGGGTAATGACCGATGGTGTGGAAATAGTAAACGACAAACCTTCTTTTTTCTGGAGCGGCCGCTACCACATGGACATGAACACCCGCGATACGCTGGCAACCGACCTGAATGTGCTGGCCGATTTCGACCCCAAAGTGCCCGATTTGTACCAGGGAGCTGAATTTCTGATGCTGGCCAACCTGATGCCCAAATTGCAGATGAGCGTCATTAACCAACTGAAGCAAAAGCCGCATTTCACCGTGCTGGATACCATGAATTTCTGGATGGACACGGCATGGGACGACCTGATAGAAAACCTGAAAGTGGTGGACCTGCTGATGGTAAACGACAGCGAAGCGAGGCAACTTACCAGCGAATTCAGCCTGGTAAAAGCTGCCAAAAAGATACTGGAAATGGGCCCCAAATACCTCATCATCAAGAAAGGGGAGCATGGCGCATTGCTCTTCCACGGCGACCGTGTGTTTTATGCGCCTGCGCTTCCGCTGGAAGATGTATTTGACCCCACCGGTGCCGGCGATACATTTGCCGGCGGCTTCATAGGTCACCTTGCCCGCACCCGCGACCTGAGCTTTGAAAACATGAAAACTGCCATTATTGTAGGCTCGGCCATGGCTAGTTTCTGCGTTGAAAAATTCGGACCACAAAGGCTGCAGGAACTTACCCGTACCGAAATAGATGAACGCATCCAGGAGTTTGTAAACCTGGTTCAATTTGACATTGACCTGGTAAACGGTGAATGGGCGGTGGAGTAACGCCTTCCAAAATCAACCGGCTTTTTTTTCAATAACTCAGGTAGCTGCGCACATAGCCAAGCAGGTTGGAATAAATTTTACCCAACAGTTTTTCTTCCATGAACAACTGGTCTGGCTGCGTATCCTGCCTTGCATTCACCAGTTCCCAATCGGCGTTGCTTAAGGCGCCGGCTTCTCCGGTGTAGGTGGCCCAGCTGCGCTTTACACCATACGATTCGTACCAGGAATTGCGGGCAATGTTTTGTTTGTTCGCCTCATCATTGATGCGCACTTCCAGCGTGCCATAGCCGTTGTAAGTAGCTTCAGTAATTTGCAGCGTAGCAGTCACTGTTTTGTAAACGGGTCTGCCCGAAGTATCCTTGCTCACTTCAATTTGTTTTTGCACCTGCCGGTTGTATCGGTTATATGTAGGGTCGGCCAGTCGCAGTTGTGTCCACACCGGTTCAATGGACCAATCGGGGCCCTCTTTGCCGCCGGCTACCTGGTAACTGTTGTACACCCTGTACCAGCCGCTGGTGTTGTAGCTGCCACCCAAATCGCGTACCAATTGCTCACTCAGCCTACCGCCTGCATAGTAATTGCCTGCGCCCATGCCCATACCCGTGTTAGGGTAGTAAATGCCCTCAGCATGCAACGGAAGCACCACAGCGTCAATGGTACCCTGTTGCTTAGCCTGCTGCATCAGTTTTTTGGTGTCTTTATAGTTGGGCATCCATTGTTGCACTTTGTTGAGTGAACGGTAGGCATCACGGCTGCTTTTCCAATTGTTTTCGTCGAGCCATGCAACAGCCTGTTCATAGTGTCCCGAAACAAGTTCGAGTTTTGTTTTTTCAATTTCAGCACCCACGCTGCCGGGCTGTAATAATTTATTGAGCGAACTGTATCCTCTCACCTTGTCATAAAAAGCCTGCAGGTCGGTGTAGGCATTCAGCAGTTTTTCTTTGTCATCAAGTGTAGCGCTGTATTGGTATTGGTTTATTGCAGACAGGCGCTGGTTGAGCAGGTAATCGTATGCAAAGCGAACCTGGTTGGCAAGCGAAGTGTCCGAAGGATTGGCACTGTAATCGCGGATGAGTTTTTCGAGTTTCTTATCGTTAATGTCCTTGTCGTGGTAAATGCTTTTTGAGCCGGAGCAAGCCACCAGGAAACTCAGTAGCACCGTGAGGTAAAATGTTGATTTCATAGAACTCATTTGTTGTGACAACGGATAAATGTACCCGGAGGTTAGTTAGCGGATTGTTAACCGGCGGCACTTTTATTTTAGTCCTGCACCTAAAATTTCCTTGCAACAGTTACAGTGTTTTTGTAATGCTGCTTTTGTCCTTTCAGGTTGAAAATTTCTGTAAAGATGATATAAGTTCCAATGGGCACCCGCTGTTGTTTGTCATTCAAGCCATCCCACCTGAAACTGCCCTGTGCTGCGCAAGTAGTATTGCGCTGCAACACACGCACAGGCCTGCCTGCAGCATCCATGATGGTGATGTTGGCAACATAGCCTGGCTCTGGAAATTTGAACTCGACTAAAGCAAAATCATCGTAGCCATCATAATCGGGGCTGAATATTTTAGGGTTGATGGTAATTTCTCCCTGGGGCTGGCCCGCAGTTTTGTACTGGCTGTTTTGAGCAGTGGGTGTTCCGTAGCCTGCCGTTTTTGCAGCACTTGTCCAATTGTCTTTGCTGTTTGTCGGCTGTTCGTAATCTATTCTTTCCAGTGCCACACCTTCAGGATTGTCCACCAAGGCAAAATGCCATTTTTCCGAATAGGGTAGCTCATCCACAATTTTCCCCTGGTTGTTGAGCACAACGGCCCATCCCTTGTCGTCGGGGTAGGAAGGCATTGAAGTTAAGGGCAGCATGAATGCCGGTTGCTTTACCGTGTATTGCTGAGCCACTATTGCCGGGTCACTAGTGAGCACCAAAAAGTCTTTTGGGAAAAACGCATAATTATCACTGGTAATAGGCGTAAAGGTTCCTAACTGTCCGTTGGTACCGCGGTTGGCAAGAATCATTTCCTGCAGGTTCAGGATCTTATTGCTGCGGTTATAGAGTTCTACAAAATCAACTGCCTGGGGCGTTGGGTTGAAAAGAATTTCATTCACTACAACATCGTTGCTGTCGGCCAATGAGGTAAGCCCCACTCTTGTGCGGTTGTAATTTTTGTCAATGCCGTTTCCGCTGCAATCAGTCACTCCATTTGCACTAACGGTGTACACCTTGCCTGCCTGAAGTGTGGCATTGAGAAAAAGCGATACGCGGTTAAATAAGGGAGTTACTGGGGTTGCCGAAGTCACGGTAAGGCCATCGCTGAAACTATAGTTGGGCGCAATGGCAGCTCTGGTGCTATCCAATGGTTCATTGAAAGTGAGTTGTACCAACTGTTGATTCACTGCAAATGCCCGAAGCAATTGGGGCGCAGTGTTGTCCGGATTCGATTTGTCAACTGAATTTTTTTGCCCTGGTGTGCCTCCCTTGCTATCATTACTTGCCTGCCAGTTGCTGATGCCACTGCAGGCATTTTTTGTGTCAATCATTTCCAGCGACCAGCCACCATCGGCTTTCACGGCGTTTTTGTAAAAAGCAGTTGTGTATTCTACTGCATGCATGGTGCCGCCATTGGGGGTAAGCAACACCAATTGGTCACCATCGTTGCCCATGCTGGGAAAACTGGTAACACTAATGGTCCTTCCAAATACAGACATAGCAGGCACTTGTGAAGCTGTGCAAACAATAACACAACTGTCAGGCTGCAGCACAAAATTGGGCATTGCACCGCTCGGCGTTCCGCCTGGTTTGGTTAGCCTGTAGCCCTGCAGGTTAATGGAACCTGCGGTGGTGTTGCGTAGTTCCAGCCACTCGGTGTTTGGCAAACCAATCTGTGGCGTTGGGTCGGCCATTATTTCGTCGATAACTATGCTGTAGCGGGCTTGTGCACGAATGTTTTCACAGCAAACGTTTGTGCAAACGATAATGCTGATGATTGTCTTTAAAATCCATTTCATATGCACTTTGAAAATACCATACTTGACTATATTGAAAACTTATTTTTATCCATCGCTTGCCTATGTTGTTTTCAAAGCCACGGCTTTCGTTCTTGCAGATTATTAATATGAACGTTGGTTTCTTTGGTATACAGTACAGTTTTGGTCTGCAACAAAGCGCCGTGAATCCTATTTACGATATGCTAGGCGCCAGCCCCGACCAGATTCCATTTCTCAACCTTGCCGGGCCTATGACCGGCCTGCTGGTGCAACCCATTATTGGTGCGCTGAGCGACAAAACCTGGAGCCCCCGGTTTGGCCGACGGAAACCATATTTCTTCATGGGAGCCCTGCTGTGTAGCATTGCACTTTTCTGCTATCCTTTCAGTAGCAGCCTTTGGATGGCAGCGGGTTTGCTTTGGATTCTGGATGCCGGCAACAACACAGCCATGGAACCTTATCGTGCATTCATCGCCGACAAACTCGACCCGAGTCAACAGCCAACCGGCTTTCAGGCACAGAGTTTTTTCACGGGTTTCGGCCAAACACTTGCCAATGTTTCCTTGTTTGTTTTTCCCATGATTTTTGTGGGCACTACAGGCAAGCTACCCACCTGGGTGTACGCTTCTTTTTTCCTCGGCTCCTTTTGCTCCATCGCTTCCATTTGGTGGAGTGCACATACTACTTCCGAAATCCCTCCAACTGAGGAAGAGCTGCAACACTTGAAAGAACGAAAACAAAATGTGCTAACGCCTTTCAAAGAAATTGCAGCAGCAATCAAAGACATGCCACACATTATGTGGCAGTTGGCATTGGTGTATTTGTTTCAATGGTTTGCCTTGTTTTGTTATTGGCAAAACAGCAGTAAGAGTATTGCACAATCTGTTTGGCACACTTCACCTTCAGCCGATTGGCATTGTACGAAAAAGCGGTGAGTTGGACGGGTTTGGTAAACGGCTGGTACAATATTGTCACTTTTCTGTGTGCATTCACCTTAGTATGGTTTGCAAAAAGGTTCTCGCCAAAATTGGTACACTTCAGTTGCCTTGTGTTGGCTGGTATAGGATTCCTCGCGTTTCCGCACATTCACAACAAGTACATGCTGTTTCCTGCCATCACTGGCTTTGGCATTGGATGGGCAAGTATGATGGGCATTCCTTACCTGATGGTGGTAAGTAATATGCCCAAGGAAAGATATGGTGTGTACATGGGCATAGTAAATATGATGATTGTAATTCCGATGATCATTCAGAATCTATCATTCGGTTTCATACTCAAACATTTCCTGGGCAACGATCCTGGAAAGGCAATTACGTTTGCTGGGGTATCGTTGTTGATAGCAGCAGGAGCTACTATGATGATGAAAAGTTCGAAGCCGGCAGATGATATGTTAGTAATGAGTGGAGGAGGTCACTAAGCCTAATCATGAAAATCAGCATCAATCATTTACAGCATGTCGGCATCCCCGTCACAGACCTTTGGCGGTCTCAAGTCTTCTATGAGAAATTGGGATTCAGAAATGTAATGTCTTCAACTTTTAACTATATGGGTGATAAGGGTTCGGTGGCTATGATGAAGATGAATGACATAATCATAGAACTTTACCAAATGCCGGAAGCTGCACTGCGGGATATTCAACAACGCAGCGACGGCCATATTGATCATATTGCCTTTGATGTCGATGATATCGAGGCAACTTTCATCGCATTGAAGCAAGCTTCTTTTGAATTGATTGAACCAGCACCGGTTTTCCTTCCTTTCTGGAAAAACGGTTGTAAGTATTTCAATATTACTGGGCCCGATGGTGAACGTTTGGAGTTCAACCAAATCCTATAATCCAAATGAAGAAACATGAGTAAGATTCTCTGCATAGGCGAAGCGTTGATTGATATGATATGTACCGACAAGGGTAAACCGTTGTCGCAGGGAGAACATTTTCTGAAGAAAGCAGGTGGCGCTCCTGCCAATGTAGCAGCAGCAGTAGCAGCATTGGGCGGCAGTGTGGATATGATGGCCAAAGTGGGCGTGGATCCTTTTGGGCAGCACCTGGTGGATGTGCTGAATGAACTGAATGTTGGTACGCAGTATCTATTTCGTGATGCGGCACACTTCACCACTTTCGCCTTTGTATCGTTGATGGAAAATGGTGAACGTGATTTTTATTTTAACCGGGGTGCCGATGGTCAATTGAGCATTGAAGATATTAGCTCCATTGACCTTGACGAATACTCCATTATTCATTTTGGTTCAGCTACTGCATTCCTGCCCGGACCCTTGCAACAGGCATACGTGCACCTGCTGGAGCAGGCCTTGGCCAAAAACATTTTTGTGAGTTTTGATCCCAATTACAGGGAATTGCTTTTTGGCAATAACAAACCTTTGTTTGTAGAACAATCATGGAAATTTCTGCAGTCGTGCCATTTTTTTAAAGTGAGTGATGAAGAAGCCATGTTGATCACCGGAACATCATCGATAGTCGATGCTGCCGAGCAGTTGATGGACCGCACAAAAGCTGTGTTTGCCATTACACTTGGCGCCGCGGGTACTATGCTTGGTTTTGAGAGGTCAACCATCATTGAGGAAAGCATTCCTGTGAAGCCGATTGATACCACAGGCGCAGGGGATGCATTTGTTGGGGCTGTATTGTACCAGCTTCAAAAAATAGCTGCTGAACAACGAAGGTTACTTCCTATGGAGCAATGGAAGCAAATTGTAACAAACGGAAATAAAGCCGGAGCCCGCACCTGCGAATACATGGGAGCGATGGAGGCATTCAAACATTTGAATAAAAGCATATTTGAATAAACCTTTTTCCTGCAATGTATGAACACCAAATTCATAGAAGAATCAAGGATCTTTTCCTGAAAGCCGGGCTTAAGGCAGAAGCAGCGGACCTTGATTTTTATACAAGGCTGCTTACTAATTGCCGCTACCTGTACAAAATGTTTATGCAATTGTATGGGCATCGGCCCGATGCGGAGGCGATGTATGATACGCTGATCAACACCATTATGGCTGCCTATGCAGCAAGGCCAGTTTTGATGCGTAAAATGGACAAGGAGAAGCTTGATAGCAATCATTGGTTTGTATCCAACAAACTGGTGGGCATGAGCCTGTACGTTGATCGGTTTGCCGGTAGCCTTAAAGGCATTGAGTCCAAGCTTGAATACCTCAACGACCTTGGCGTGAATTTACTTCACCTGATGCCCATTTTCGAAAGTCCGCCCAACGAAAGCGACGGCGGATATGCCGTGTCGGATTTCAGGAAGGTAGATGATCGCTTCGGTACGCTGGACGATTTGCTACACCTGCGCCAAAACCTTCAGCAGCGCGGCATGTGCATGATGCTCGATATTGTGCTCAACCATACTTCGCACCATCATGAATGGGCTAACCAGGCAAAACAGGGGAACACTTTCTACAAGGATTTCTACTATTTCTTTCCCGACAGGCAAATGCCCGACAGGTATGAGGCTACGCTGCCCGAGATTTTCCCCGAAAGTGCACCTGGTAGCTTTACATGGGTTCCCGAGTTGAAAGAGTGGGTGATGACAGTTTTTCACAACTACCAATGGGACCTCAACTACACTAACCCGGCGGTGCTGGTTGCCATGCTCGGTACTGTTTTCTTTTATGCCAATCTAGGTGTAGATGTGCTGCGGATTGACGCACCAGCTTTCATCTGGAAAAGGCTGGGTACTACCAGCCAGAACCTTCCTGAGGCACATACGCTTTTGCGCATCATTAAACTCTGCGTTGAAGCTGCAACGCCGGGCATGGCCTTGCTGGGCGAAGCAATTGTAGCGCCGGCCGAAATCATGAAATATTTTGGTACTGATGAATACGTAACCTACGAAT
>JBBIOQ010000005.1:0-49317 GCA_037443285.1 Sphingobacteriales bacterium
CGGCGTGGGTCATTCTTCCACCTCCATTTCAGCCGCATTGGGTATGGCTATGGCAGCCAAATACAAAGGAGAAGACCGCAAAAGTGTTGCCATCATTGGCGATGGTGCTATGACCGCAGGGATGGCTTTCGAAGCCATGAACCACGCAGGTGTGAGCGATGCTGACATGCTCATTGTCCTCAACGACAACTGCATGAGCATTGACCGTAATGTGGGGGCGCTCAAAGAATACCTTACAGATATCCGCCTCAGCCCTACCTACAACAAGCTTAAAGACGAAGTATGGAAGGCATTGGGCAAATTGCCTGTGGGCAAAAACCTGAGCCGAGGCATGGCACACAAAGTGGCCGAAGGCTTGAAAGGAGCCATCAGCAGCAGTGCAAACCTGTTTGAAGCATTGAAGCTTCGCTACTTTGGCCCGATAGATGGAAACAACATTGCCAAGTTGGTGGACACGCTGCAGGATTTGAAAAAAATTCCGGGGCCCAAAATCTTGCACATTGTGACGGTGAAAGGAAAAGGCTATGCCCTTGCCGAAAAGGATCAAACCACATGGCATGCACCAGGCCTTTTCGACAAAGTGACGGGTGAAATTGTGAAAAAGAAATACGACCTGCCACAACCACCAAAATACCAGGATGTATTTGGCCACACCATCATTGAACTGGCAGAACAGAACAATAAAATATTTGGCATTACTCCGGCAATGCCCAGCGGGTCATCACTAAAGTTTATGATGGAGCAAATGCCCGACCGCGCTATTGACGTGGGCATTTGTGAGCAACATGCAGTTACGCTTAGCGCAGGCATGGCCACACAAGGCATGCGGGTGTTCTGTAACATTTACAGTTCATTCATGCAGCGTGCTTACGACCAGGTAGTGCACGATGTAGCAATTCAAAAGTTACCTGTGGTATTCTGCCTCGACCGTGCCGGCGTGGTGGGTGAAGACGGCCCTACACATCATGGCGTGTACGACATAGCCTATTTCCGGTGTATCCCCAACCTGGTCATCAGCGCTCCTATGAATGAACAGGAATTGCGCAACCTGATGTACACAGCCCAATTGGAAAGCAATAACATGCCGTTTGTCATTCGCTATCCACGTGGCGAAGGGGTGATGCCCGAATGGCGCACTCCTTTTGAAGCCATTGAAATAGGTAAAGGCCGCAAGCTGCGCGATGGTCAGGATGTTGCCATTCTTTCTTTTGGCCATCCAGGCAATTTTGCAAAGAGTGCCATGGTCGACCTGAAACAATATGGCATCAATGCCGGCCATTATGACCTGCGTTTTGTAAAGCCCCTAGACGAAGAATTGTTGCATGAAGTATTCAGCAAATACCACAAGATAGTAACGGTGGAAGACGGCACAGTAGTGGGCGGCTTCGGCAGTGCCATCCTCGAATTCATGGCGCAGCATGGCTATACTGCACAGGTGAAAATGCTGGGTGTACCAGACAAACTTGTAGAACATGGCACACTGAAAGAACTGCACGCCGAATGCGGCTACGATGCCAACGCCATTGCTGATGCAGTTAAGGAGTTGATGAAGGATAAGGTGAAAATAAGCGCTTCACTTTTCGAGTAAAATCATTTGACATTTCAACTGAAAACCGCTGGCAAAATAGCCGGCGGTTTTTGTTATGTACTATGCAATGTGCAATGTGAGATTTTATTTTAACCAAATACTATCATTCATTCGAATACACAATGGCCGGGCACTTCGTTTTACGAGCAAACTATGCGTCACCCAATGATTACAAGAATAACCCAGGTAGTATTGCTGCACGTAACATGTCATCAATTGCATGCTCAACAATATATCACTGCTGCAGGCATCAGGCTTGCCTCCAACCCGGGACTCAGCTTGCAGCAGCATTTGTGGGGCAGGTACACTGCAGAGGCCATGATGCAGCAGGGAATCCTTAATCGGCAAACAAGGTTCACATTCCTGCTGGAGCAGCACCATAAACTCCTGTACAAAGGATTGGACTTGTACTTAGGTGCGGGCCCACATATAGGATGGTATAAGCCGATAAGTATTTTGAAAAGCAGTAACAGCACCAAAACGATGGGCGGCTTGTCGCTGGTGGGTGGCGCTGAACTTGCTGTGCAAAGGTGGCTGGTTTCTGTGGACTACAAACCATCGCTCAGTGCCGGAGCCGGGCTCCACATCTTTCAAAGTGAAGCCGCAATATCGGCGAGGTATATCCTGGTTCCTTCAAAGAAAAAAAGCAAAGCCCTTTTTCCTTTTTCAAAAAAATATTCCAATAGGCTTTGATGGTTGTGGATAGATGACTGGTGGAAAACATGCCGGCAGGCGAATGAAGAAGATGCAAATCATCTTACAACTCTGGAAAAGTATTTACATTTCCCACCCAATAGCCCCATCATGAAAAAAATATTGCTACTGCTGACCTCCAGCCTTGCCATGCATGCAATGGCCCAAAAAACAATTGTACTACCTCAGGCAAAATTCAATACCGGCGACAACACTGAATGGAAAACCACGGGATTTAACGACAGCAAATGGGTGACGCTCAAAACCGACATCGCCTGGGAAGCACAAGGCTACCAGGATTACAATGGTTATGCCTGGTATCGCATCCATTTTATATTGCCATCATCCCTTAAAAAAAATGCCTTCAGCAAAGATTCGCTGAAGGTATTCCTGGGAAAGGCAGATGATGCCTGTGCGGCCTACTTCAACGGTAAACTCATTGGCAAAACCGGCAGCATGCCCGATGATGCAGGGGGATACCTGGGGGCATGGAACATCACCAGCGAATTTCACCTGGCAGCCAACGACCCATCATTAAAATGGGATGGCGACAATGTGTTGGCCGTTAGGGTTTACGATGGAGGTGGTGGCGGTGGTTTGTATTCAGCAACACCGTTTATTGCCATGCTGGAGTTGATTGATGCCGTTCAAATTCAACTGGATGCTGCATCAAAATCAAATACAATTACATTGACCAATAACGGTGGCAAGCCAGTGCCGGGCTCACTTTCCATGAATATTTTGAATGCAGAAACCGGTAAAAATATTTCTACAAGCACCAAAGCAATCACGCTTTCACCCGGAAAAACAGAAACTATTGAGACTGCCAATCCGGATGGCAGAATTTATGTGAAGGCAATTTTCACAGAGCAACAAAGCAAACTCAGTACATCGAGCATAAAATCAGTTCCATACATCCTTACACCTGCCCCACCTGCCCAACCACGCATCAACGGCGCTGCTGTATTTGGAGCAAGGCCCGGCTCGCCGGTATTGTACAAGATTGCAGCTACCGGGGTAAAGCCGCTTCAGTATGCAGTTGAAAACCTGCCAGCAGGCCTTAAGTTGGATGCAGAGAAAGGAATCATCAGCGGTGCACTAACTCGTGAAGGCGATTACCAAATGAAACTTGTGGTGACCAATGCAAAAGGAAAAGAAGAAAAGCCCTTTACCATTAAAGTGGGCAAACTGCTGGCACTCACACCACCTATGGGTTGGAACAGTTGGAATTGCTGGGGCTTGAGTGTAAATATGCAAAGAGTAGAATCGAGTGCGCAGGCATTAATCGACAAAGGACTGATTGATCATGGCTGGTCATACATAAACATCGACGATGGTTGGGAGCAACCCAAACGCGATGCCAATGGAAATGTAGTTCCAAACAGCAAATTTCCAGACATGAAAGGACTCGGAGATTGGTTGCATGCAAGAGGTTTGAAATTTGGCATTTACTCATCGCCCGGCCCACTCACCTGTGGTGGTTTTCTTGGCTCCTACCAGCATGAAATAAACGATGCAAATAGCTATGCAAACTGGGGTATTGATTACCTGAAATACGACTGGTGCAGCTACGACAATATTGCAGGCAAAGACACTTCGATGGCTGCTTACCAAAAACCATACCTGGTAATGCGTGATGCACTGCGCATGCAGGATCGTGATATTGTTTACAGCCTATGCCAGTATGGAATGAAGAACGTGTGGGAATGGGGTGACGCAGTGGATGGCAACTGCTGGCGCACTACAGGCGACATTAATGACAGTTGGGCAAGCCTGCGCACAATAGGTTTTAGCCAAACAGTGCAACACGCCTTTGCACAACCAGGCCGCTGGAATGACCCCGACATGCTGATAGTTGGCCAGGTGGGCTGGGGCGATAACCTGCACCCAACAAGGCTCACACCCGATGAGCAATACACCCATATCAGCCTCTGGTGCCTTTTGTCAGCACCATTGCTAATTGGCTGCGACATCAGCAGGCTTGATGATTTCACCCTTTCACTGCTTACCAACGATGAAGTGCTTGCCGTTGATCAGGATGTGATGGGCAAACAAGCCAAACAGTTGTTCACAAACAACAACACACAAGTATGGATGAAAGAGTTGAGCGATGGAAGCAAAGCAATTGGCATATTTAACCTTGGTGAAGAATACAAAGACATTTCAGTGAAATGGAGTGATATAGGTTTGAAAAGTCAGCAAAAAGCGAGAGACCTGTGGAGGCAGAAAGACCTGGGCGTAATCGCCAATCAATTCACACAAAAAATCGCGCCGCATGGAGTAGTGCTCATAAAAGTGCAGTAGCAAAATCCTTCACTTATTTTAAGAATCACGTCTTCAATTTCCTACGCAATTTTTTATGTTCGGACCCGATAAAAACAATGCATTTCCACTGGCTGCCTATAACCGCCTTTGCTTCCTGAAAAACATAATCAGGAATCCAAACATTGTAGTATGCGACTACACGTATTACGATGATTTTGAAGATGTCGGCAATTTTGAAAAGAATGTGAAATACCTTTTTGATTTCACCGGCGACAAACTGATCATTGGAAAATTCTGCATGATTGCCTCGGGAGTTACTTTCATCATGAATGGCGCCAATCACATGGCAAATGCCATTTCCGCCTACCCTTTTGCAGTGTTTGGAAATGGCTGGGAAGAAGCCATGGATGGAAAATCGTATCCAAATAAAGGCAATACTGTAGTGGGCAACGATGTGTGGATTGGCTATAACGCCACTATTATGCCGGGCGTGAACATTGGCGATGGTGCAATTATTGCTGCCAATTCAACAGTCACAAAAAATGTCACTCCATATTCAGTAGTTGGTGGTAATCCGGCAGTGGAAATCAGGAAAAGATTCAGTGAGGAAATAATAGCAGAACTACTCAGCATCAGTTGGTGGAACTGGCCCATCGAAAAAATAACTGCCAACGTCCGGCACCTGACCAGCAACAATATTGATGCCCTAAGGAATGCTTAACCATCTGCCAGAAATCAATCAAAATTTTTGAATGGCTCAATCAACGGTTTATTAAATAATTTCATAACCTTGAAAGCACTCAACAAACCAACATGGAAAAGAAAATTATTTTGTCAGAAAATGAAATACCAAGGCAGTGGTATAACATACAGGCCGATATGCCAAATCCTGCATTGCCGCCATTGCATCCCGGCACCAAACAGCCGGTTGGGCCGCAGGACCTCGCTCCCATTTTTCCAATGGAACTCATCAAACAGGAAGTGTCCAGGGAGCGATACATTGACATTCCTGATGAAGTGCGGGACATCTACAAAATCTGGCGACCAACTCCACTCATAAGAGCAACACGGCTGGAAAAAATGCTGGATACACCAGCGAAAATTTATTACAAGTACGAAGGGGTGAGCCCTAGTGGTTCGCACAAAACCAACACGGCTGTAGCACAGGCATATTACAACAAGCAGGAAGGTGTAAAACGCATTACAACCGAAACCGGCGCAGGCCAGTGGGGAACGGCATTGAGCATTGCCTGCAACATGTTTGGAATGGAATGTGAAGTATTCATGGTGCGCATCAGCTATGAGCAAAAGCCTTATCGCAAAGCCCTGATGAATACATTTGGTGCCAAAGTTTACTCTTCACCTACCAGCCTTACTCAGGCAGGTCGCAATATTCTGGAAAGTGACCCGCATACTTCTGGTAGCCTCGGTATTGCCATTTCAGAAGCTATTGAAAGTGCCGTGCAGGATGAGCATACAAAATATGCATTGGGCAGTGTGCTCAACCATGTACTCATGCACCAAACCATTATTGGTGAGGAATGCCTGTTGCAAATGGAAAAGGCTGGGGATTTCCCTGACATCGTGATTGCACCGCTTGGCGGCGGCTCCAACTTTGCAGGCATTTCATTTCCCTTCCTGAGGCACAATCTGCAACACGGAAAAAATGTTCGTTGCATTGCTGTAGAACCTGCATCATGTCCAAAACTTACGCAGGGAGAATTCCGTTATGATTTTGGTGATACAGCGGGATACACGCCGCTGCTGCCCATGTACACGCTTGGCCACAACTTCAGACCTGCCGCCATTCATGCAGGCGGGCTGCGCTATCACGGTGCCAGTGTGCTATGCAGCCAGCTTCTGCGCGACAAACTGATTGATGCAGTGGCACTGCAGCAACTCGAATGTTTTGAAGCCGGGATATTATTTGCAAAAGCGGAAGGCATTGTGCCTGCACCGGAAGCCACTCATGCCATTGCACAGGTGCTTCGCGAAGCACAAAAAGCAAAGGAAGAAGGAAGCAGCAAAACGATACTCTTCAACCTCTGCGGTCACGGCTTCCTCGACATGCAGGCCTACCAGGATTATTTCGATGGTAAGCTGCACGACCATTACCTTACAGAAGAAGAATTGAAATCGAGCCTAAAGGAACTGGATGCATTTCCGGATATTGTTTAAGCATCACATTAAAGTTCACCAGGTAGAACAAAATGGTCCGTTGATTACAGCGGGCCATTTTTCTTTTTTGCAGCGAAAATCTTACTAAACATCAACAGCAGGCCAGTGAAAATAGCAGCCACCATTAAATAGAGGATGATGCCCGAAATATTGCGCTCTTTTATAATCCTGAAGACATATGGCTTGCGCATGGGAGCAGTCCACTTTTCATAATAGGTATTGTAAATCGAATCGCCGGTTGCTTCGTGCAACCTTTTTAATTGGTTGGTGATAATCCGTTTGTATTTCTTGTCAGCTGGCTTGTGATACTTGTCGTAATAGATGGCGCCATTGCCGGCATCGCACCCGGGCAATACATGCTTCAGCGCTTTCAATCCATTGTTCACTACCAACAAGACTGAATCATCTTTTGTAAGCAGGTAGAATTTGTTGACACCCAGCACAGCAAAAATGTGGCCGTCGAGAATGCGGGGCGTGTGCATATTGGTATCGGCAATTTCCTCGTACCACCAACCCTCGGGTTCGAAAAAAGTGAAACCACCCTGGTTGATGGGTACAAAAAATCCATTGAGCACGGCCTTTGCATGCTTTAACCAGGTTGAATCTTTTGTGAGCCGGAATGCATCTGTAAACACTTCAATGGCGAGGCCTGAGGTCATGCCGGAGGTGAAAGGCGCTTTCACAGAATCGTACCATGGCTGCTGCCAGTTGAAAACATACAATGCATAATTGCCGCGGTATGTAAGATTTTTTGCAAGCCATGCAAGACAATTGTCGAAACGATGTCTTACGGCTACATCATTATGCTGCTGCAGCGAATCATAGTAATGTAAGGCATAGTTGCACACAATGGTTGCATTGTACTGATAGCCGGGACTGATACCATTTTCGGTAGCATAATACACATAAGGCAATCCGTTTGAATCAACAAATTCAGTTGCATATGAAGGAATGGAATCACCTTTCAGTTTGTACAATCCGTTGCGCACATACTCTTCCCAATTATCACCGCGGTAGTTGCATACAATGGCAGCATTCAGAAAGGCAAATACTGTAACCAAAATAAATTTAAAAACTGACTGCTTTGATTTCAACCTTTTTGATTTGGTAATTGAATGATTGTAAAAATAGAGGAATGTGAAGGATGCATTTTGCCAGCCCGAAAATCTGCGGTTTGATAATCATGCTGATCATGTCTTCATCCATACCTTCCACCCTCAAATTATCAGGCTATAGTAATATTTTTTTCGAGGTAGACATCCTGTATGGCATTCAGCAATTCCACACCTTCTTTCATGGGTCGCTGAAAAGCCTTCCTGCCCGAAATCAAACCTGTTCCTCCTGCACGTTTGTTGATGATGGCGGTAATGACTGCCTCTTTCAAATCGGCCTGCCCCGATGAGGCGCCACCTGAATTAATAAGACCCGCCCTGCCTTTAAAACAATTGAGCACCTGGTACCTGCAAAGGTCAATCGGGTGCGATGAACTCAGTTGTGTATACATGCGTTCGTCCAATTTGCCATAGCTGCTGTTGCCACTGTTCAATGCTTTGAAACCACCATTATTTTCGGGCAGTTTTTGTTTAATAATATCAGCCTGCAGGGTAACGCCAAGATGGTTGGCCTGCCCTGTGAGGTCTGCAGCAACATGATAATCCACCCCTTCTTTTTTAAATGCATCGTTGCGCAAATAACACCAGAGAATTGTGGCCATTCCGAGACTATGTGCTTCTTCAAAAGCCCGTGCCACTTCCACAATTTGCCGGCCGCTTTCGGGTGAACCAAAATAAATAGTGGCACCCACGGCCACAGCGCCAAGGTTCCAGGCATCACGCACCGAGCCGAACATGATCTGGTCAAACTTATTGGGATAGGTGAGCAATTCGTTGTGGTTGATTTTTACAATAAGCGGAATTTTGTGTGCATATTTTCTTGCAACCATGCCAAGCGCCCCAAAGGTTGTGGCCACTGCGTTGCAGCCACCTTCCATTGCCAGTTTCACAATGTTCTCCGGGTCGAAGTACAATGGATTTTTTGCAAATGATGCGCCTGCACTGTGTTCTATTCCCTGATCAATAGGCAATATGGAAACATACCCTGTGCCTGCGAGCCTGCCATGGGCAAAAATGCGCTGCAGGTTGCACAGTGCAGGAATATTTCGGTTTGACAAGGCATAGACATTTTCAACAAAATCGGGAGAGGGCAATACCAAATCGCCCTTTGGTACTGTGGTGCAAACATGGGTAAGCAGGTGTTCATTTTCGCTACCAATAAGCGATGGAATTTCTTCAAATTTCATGTTTGGGGATTTAAGAAATTAAAGCTACTCAATTAATGATTCCTGCTTCACAATGCATCAAAGTCAGAAGGTTGAAGGCATGAAATATTTCCACCTAACTTTCCTTTTCTGAAAGCGAATAGCAACACGTCAAAAAGAATATCATTCCAATATGAATAGGTGTAGTGCGCATATTGCATTGTTGGCAAACGACTTTGGCGAAGCAATTCGCTTCGAACATCCTGCAGCTTGCAAAATCTTGGTGATATTCTCTGTAAGTCCGATGCTTTAAACCCTGCCTGATGTATACATTTCTCAATATCTTCTTCTTCATTTTTCATACTGCTTTCACGCTGTTCAATATTGTTGGCTGGGCATTTCGCAAAACAAGGAAATGGCATTTTCTCACCATGCTGCTAACCGGTTTTTCCTGGTTTGTGCTGGGCATCTGGTATGGATGGGGCTTCTGCTTCTGCACCGAATGGCATTACCAGGTTCGCAGCAAACTCGGCTACACCGACCAACATGGTTCTTACATCCATTTTCTAGTATTGAAACTGACAGGCGCTAACCTCAACATGCAGTTAGTTGAAAATGCAACGCTTAGCATTTTTCTTTTTGCGGCAGTAATGACTACCTGGCTTAATATCAGGGATAGAAAAAGAAAAAGGAACGCACCTGTCGTTCCTTAAAATTTCAAAGGCGGAATCGAATAGGATCCGCCTTTGTCGCTCCCTGCAGTTTACTATCTTTTGCGATAGCTATTTCTGCCCATTGCTGAGTCAATTCGAAATCGTCCTGACCGTCAAACTGCTTTTTTTCGGTTCTTTCGGCACAGCAATTTTACCACCTTTTGCAATAGCTATATCTGCTTTCCTATCCGGCCGACTTACCTCGAATCGATCTGGTGTAAATGTAGTGTCGCTATTCAGTTGAAGCCAATGATATTCCTCACTTATTTTGTGAACAAAAATGGTTATATTCTTACGGCAATAATCGCTTGAAAAATGATGCATATCACTTTCGTTAGTAAATGTCATTCGTACATTTGACCTGTGTTGTAAAATGTAAAAACAATGCATCCTAATGAAGTACATATAAGGTTAGGAAGCATAACACTCAATGGCTCATTGGCCGTACCGAACGAGGCACGTGGCATAGTTGTATTTGCCCATGGCAGCGGCAGTACAAGACACAGTCCACGAAACCAGATGGTAGCTTCGTATTTGCAGAAGAAAGGCCTTGCTACACTGCTTTTCGATTTGCTCACGGTTGAAGAGGACCAGTTTTATGAAAACAGGTTCAATATCGATTTGCTTACCGAAAGGCTGATTGGCGTAACAAAATGGCTGCATCACCAGGAAGGCGTAAACGAACTCCCCATTGCATTATTTGGTGCAAGCACCGGTGCTGCAGCAGCACTGAAGGCTGCAGCGCAGTTGCCCAATGTAGTAGCAGTAGTGAGCCGCGGCGGCCGCCCCGACCTGGCAAAAGAATCATTGCACAATGTGCAGTGCCCTACCCTGCTGATTGTTGGCAGTAAAGACTTCGATGTGCTGAGGCTGAATGAATATGCATCGATGCAACTGAAATGCAACCACAAGTTGGAACTGGTGCCAGGCGCAACTCATTTGTTTGAAGAACCGGGTGCCATGGAAATGGTATGCAGGCTGGCAGCGCAATGGTTTTTGAATTTCTGTTTGGCAGGCATTGCAGTGTAAAACGAGTGATTATGTATCATGACAGGACGCAGGCTGGTTTAGTACTTGCCAGAAAACTGAAGCAATACAAAAACCAGGATGCACTTGTATTGGCAATTCCCCGCGGCGGCGTTCCCATCGGGTATACGGTGGCAGTGGAGTTGGGCCTGCCGCTCGATATTGTGCTCACTAAAAAAATAGGCCACCCCTTCAATAAGGAATATGCCATTGGCGCAGTAAGCCTTGCGGATAGTTTTATCATTCCGCATGACGATGTTTCCCAAAGCTACATTGAGCACGAAACAAATGCAGTTCGACAGCGATTGAAGGAAATGTATACTTCGTTCAAAGGGCTGATTCCTCCTGAAAGGCTCGAGGGAAGAATATTGATTATTGTGGATGATGGTATAGCCACAGGCAACACCCTGATGGTAACCGTGCGTATGCTTCGTAAGTCGAATCCTGCAAAAATTGTGATAGCAGTTCCTGTTTCTTCACAACAGGCATTTGATATGCTTGCTGAAATTGCTGATGAAATCATTTGCCCGCTCATACCTCCCTATTTCGGCGGTGTGGGTGCATTCTATGAAAACTTCTGGCAGGTAAGTGATGAGGAAGTAGTGGATTACCTGCAAAAAGCTGCTGACAAACAAAATCATTCCTGATGCTGTTGCAGGTCAGCATTTCTATCATTTCGCTTACCTACTTTTCAATCGCAAAAACTTAGTCGCTGCTTCAACCCACTACGCAAATGTTATTGGCCAAACAGTACAGTGTATCGCCGGTATACAGCAACCGTAACCAGGTGCAACTCATAAAAGGTGGCCGTGCCTATTTTGACTTGCTTGAAGAACTCATCGGCAAAGCAAAACACACCATTCACCTTCAAACCTATATCTATGTAAATGATGAAACGGGTTTGAGAATCACCAATGCCCTGATTGCTGCTGCAAAGCGTGGAGTAGCTGTGTTTGTTTTGCTTGATGGCTATGGCTCACAGCAGATTTCGGAACGATGGACACATTTGTTAACTGATCATGGAGTAAACTTCAGGTGGTTTGCACCTGTCATGCACACCAGGAATTACTACTTCGGCCGCAGGTTGCATCACAAGATATTTGTGGCAGATGCAACTTTCAGCCTGGTGGGTGGCATGAATATTACCGACCGCTACAATGATATGCCAGGCGACCCGGCATGGCTCGATTGGGCCTTGTATTGCGAAGGTGAATCATCGGCTGATTTGTTCATGGTGTGTGTGGATGTGTGGACACGTTCTTCGTGGCAAAAAGCAAAACGCGATTTCATTCGCCAGAACCTTCCTACGCATTTGCCGAAAACCGAATGCCTTGTGCGGGTAAGAAGAAATGATTGGGTGCGTGCCTATAACCAAATCACACGCAGCTATCTTGAAATGTTCAAGAAAGCAGAATTCCACATCATTATCATGTCGAGCTATTTCTTGCCTGGTAGAAAATTCAGGAAAGCCATTCTTAGTGCTGTAAAACGTGGGGTGAAAATCCAAATCATTGCTGCAGGAAAATCAGATGTAATTACTGCCAAGCAGGCTGAAAGACATCTTTACCGGTGGCTGCTAAAGAATAACATCGAGTTGTACGAATACCAGCCACATATTTTACACGGCAAGATCAGCAGCTACGACGGCAAGTGGCTCACCGTTGGTTCGTACAACGTGAATGACATCAGCACATATGCAAGCATTGAACTAAACATGGATGTGCTCAACAAACCTTTTGTGAATGAGGTAGAAAATGTGCTCAACAAAATCATCAAGAATGACTGCGTACGCCAAACTGCAGCAAGTTTTTCAGCACACAACACTTTGCCAAAACGTATTTGGCAACGCATCTGTTACCAGTTTGTCAGGGCGGTATTTGTTCTGTTCACTTTTTACTTCAGGCAGCGCAAATGGAATACCGAAAATTTTGAACAGGGCAGCTGAAAACAGAACCTCTGTTAGTTACCCACAATTCTTGTAATCAAACCCTTTGCTACACGCCTATCCCAACCTGCAAAGCGACCACGCTGCACCACCAGTTTGTTGTCAAGCTGTTGTTGAAGGAAGTAATGAAAAACAAAACGGTTTCGTGGATTTTCCCAACCGAGCATCTGGCCAAAACGGAGGTCGTTAAATACCAGTGTATCATTCCATTGCTCCACCGTATAAAACTCCTGCGAAAAACGAACCAGCTTTTGCAGGTCCTCATGATTAATAACCGTATCGAGCAAAAATTTGTTGCGGGGAAAATAGTGAAAGTCAATCTTCTTCTGCGAGTCAAACATCGACCTGAACCCGGTGTAGTAACCACTGTCGTTGCCGGCAACTACAAACCAAAGCCAGTTGTTAAGCGGTGCCGGCGTTGTAAAATATCGCTGGTGCGGAATGTGCTGGCGGGCAAATATTTCACGCACATCACTGTCCATTTTCAACTTATTGATGGTACAGTAGCCGAGGTAGGCAAAGGGAACAATAATGCCCAGTTTCCACCAGAACCGGCGCTGGCGAAAACGCAGGTGGGCCACCATCAAAACAATGCATGCAATGCCAGGCCACAACGAAAAAAACGGATCGGCTACGTAGATGGCATTGAAAGAAAACCGGTGGTGGTTGAATGGCTCCAACCATCCAACGCCATAGTTATTGAAGCCATCAATAAACAAGTGAATGAATACTTCGATACCAAAAAACAAAAGCCAGGTGTGAAATTTAATATTGTGCGGCCGGTGCACCCTGTCGGCTGTTAATGAGAAGGCCGGTGTGATGAGCAACGCAAACAAAATGGAATGTGTGAATCCACGATGAGCCAGCAGGCCCTCCGGTGTGCTCATCCACAATCCTGAAATGAAATCTATATCCGGAATGCTGTTGGCAAGTGCACCCCACAGCAGCGCCTTCTTGCCAATCTTTTTGTCGAAGAAGGCTTCCCCAATACAGGCACCAAGTGCTATATGTGTAAGTGAGTCCATTTGCAGCGGGTAATTTACAGAAAAATATGTCCGGTCTTTCTCCAACCTTGCACAGATGGCAAGCCATGATCTGGAAAAACAGTTAACCGGATTTTAATGTGAAGCACTGATAGTTGTCATGCCTTCATTGTATTCCTTTTCACTAATTTGAGTTGGCTTTTGCAACGTAATCTAATGACGCCTCCTGATGCCCACAACTCCTGAAATAAGAAAAAGAATTGATGGCAACGAACTGCGCAGTATTGGATATCCGCAGGGCCCAATCATTAGTGTTGCTCTTAGAATTGCAGCCGAACATTTTCCTGCCTTCAGCAAATCGGCTATGTTACAACTTTTTGCAGACGTGCTGCGAAACCCGCAGGCTTTTGCAAAGGATGAAACATTGTGGCCCATTGCCGACCTGCTGATTCCCAAGCCGGGTGCTGAAAGTTTAATTACGGCACTTCGTGACACGGGCGTGCCCTGTACTATTTTTGGAAAAGAACTTGTTGACGCTGCTGCTATAGGCCAAATGGAGGTAGCCACTCACTTGCCGATAGCCTTAGCTGGAGCACTGATGCCAGATGCGCATTCGGGTTATGGCCTGCCAATAGGTGGCGTTCTCGCCACGGAAAATGCCGTCATCCCTTATGGAGTGGGTGTGGATATTGGCTGCCGGATGTGCCTCTCTGTTTTTCCATTACCCGAAGCCGAATTGGAATTCAATGCAAGGCATTACCTTGAAATTCTTCGTCACAACACAGTATTCGGAGCAGCCCGCGACTACACAGCTATCGAAGACCATGAAGTGATTTATGACAAAGCCTTTGATGAAATTCCTTTCCTGAAATCCTTGCAGGAAACCGCACAAAAACAATTAGGCACATCGGGCGGCGGCAACCACTTTGTTGAATTTGGCGTGACTGAATTGTTTGAAGAACAACGCGGATTGCACGGTGCATTGCTTCCCAACGGCCGTTACCTTGCCGTACTCTCACATTCAGGCTCTCGTGGACTTGGAGCCAGTATTGCGGCTCATTACACAAAACTTGCCTTGGAAGTGTGCAAATTGCCACCACATGCCAAACAGTTGGCATGGCTCAGCCTCAACAGCGAAGCAGGACAGGAATATTGGACAGCCATGACACTGGCAGGTAATTATGCGTCGGCTTGCCACCACATCATTCACGACAAAATGGCCAGGGCCCTCCACCTGCAACCTGTCCTGCGCATTGAGAACCACCACAATTTCGCATGGAAAGAAACCTTGCATAACCGCGAAGTGATTGTGCATCGCAAAGGAGCGACACCCGCCGGTAAAGGTGTGCCAGCCATCATTCCCGGCTCCATGACCGAACCGGGATATATTGTGCGGGGTAAGGGCTGTGAAGCCTCGTTAATGTCGGCATCGCATGGGGCAGGCAGACGCATGTCACGCACCCAGGCCATCAACACCATCACGCCCGATGACATGAAGAAAGCGTTGAAGCAAAAAAAAGTTCAACTGATTGGCGGTGGCCCCGACGAAGCTCCACAAGCGTACAAACCCATTACTGAAGTGATGTCAGCACAAACAGATCTTGTTGAAACAATCGGATTGTTTTATCCAAGGCTTGTTCGTATGGAGTAAATCAGTGCATATTTCATACGTGTGAGTCGTCAAATAACCACAATGACACCAGGGAGGCATACAGTCCACAATGCCCCATTTTTTTAAGTTCTTCTTATAGCACCTTGTGCCCTCTTAGTGTCTTTGTGGTTAAAGATGACTGATGAGACAAGTTTTTAGTTTTCCAGTTGCCGTAACACAGGATAATTATTGCGCTCCACCGGGGCAAGCGTATGCAGGTATGCGTAAAGCGCCTTTAATTCTAAATCAGAAATTCGCTTAAAAGGCCCCCATGGCATTTCGCTATGTGGAATAATCTTACCTTTCCTGAATCGCTGCAAAAACAATTCTTCGCTCCAGCCAAAGATGTGTCCTGTTTTAGGATCTGGTGTAAGGTTAGGTGTTACACATTCAAAATGTTCAGGATCAATCCGACTTGGTAAATGAAACCCCCCGGCAAACATGGGTCCTGTAAATTCACCGGTTTTAAGATTACGGTCAGTATGGCATCCGCGGCAATTAGCAATATTGTTGGCCAGGTATTCACCATAGGCAGCAGTTGAATCGGGTAACATGTTGGCAGGCGGCGTACCATCGGGGCCTACCGGGCGAAGGAGCAGCGCATTGATGATATAGCCCATCACATTCAATTTTCTTATTGTTACTTTATTACTAACCGGTGGCATGGTTCGTAAAAAGGAAATGATAGATGTAAGGTCGCGATCGCTGAGGTTGTGAAACGGCATGAAATTGAAAATTGCCCTGCCATCGTGGCCCACACCATAACGAAGGCTTCTTGCAATTTCCTCATCACGCCAGGCGCCGATGCCCGTTGCTTTATCGCTGGTGAGGTTTGGTGGCGAAATTGTCCCGATTGGCAAAACAAAACTACGCCCGCCCTGCAACAATACTTCCTTACCCTCGTTGATGTCTTTTTCATTTGCTGGTGATGCATGGCAATCGGCACAATGTGCCGGACCATAAACAAGGTAACGGCCTCGATTAATAAGGCTGGTATCCGTGCTTGCGCTGATCTTTGGATAAGGCGCATCGAACTTCCTGAATTGCATGGCAACAATGGCGATAGCAAATACCAGTAGCAGCAATACAATTACCAGCAAGCTGCGCTTGAGAATTTTTTTCATAAAGAAAATGCTTTTGATGGATTGATTCTTGAAGATTAAACTACAACTGTTTGCACAGCCATGCAAGTATTAGTCATTTTTCATAGTCAGGAAAAATGGCAGCATGGCAACAATGTTGCATTATAGGATTGCAGTACAGAACAATCATTGCCCGGGCCTGTTTTTATTACAGTTTACAATAGTGTATTTATTGGTTAGTGTTTCATTTTTTTCGGGTCTGAATTTTCTAATTGCACAAAAAAGCCGCCTCAAAAATTTGAAGCGGCTCTTCTGCAAAAATGATAATTCAACAGTACAATTACCTGGTGAAATTGAGTGAATTGGACATGGAGGAATACATCTGTTTCGTCATGTTGCCATTGTTGGTATCAATCAGGAAAACATCGAATACAACGATAACCTGTTTGGCATCAATGTTTGGAATGGCAGTGAAGGGTATAAACAATTCCATGTTTTTAGTGCCCTTGTTGTAGCTGGTGCTAGTATTTGGCAAAAGGCGCATGCGGTAAGCCACACCTACATTTCCGGCCACATTGTAGTCATCAGTGCTTGCCTTAATTTCATAGTATTTGTCACCCTGCACTGCATATACACGGGCTACGAAATATACTTCACCCAATTTGGAATTGGTTTTCATATCAAGGCTAGGAAGAACAGATAAGCCCTTGCGTGTATTGTCGATGCTCACCTGCAAAGTTTTCATGTTGCTGATAGAAATCTTCGCTACCTCTTTGTCGGACACTAATTTGTCCTTGGGATACAATGCGGAAATCAAACGCTTGTCGCCTTCAGACATCACGTTGTTGCGGGGAACAGAAAATCCGTTGGTGGTTTGCCATGGATCAACAGGATACTGCATAATGGATTTGGGGTCGTACTGAGTACCGTTGGAGTAAAACTGATCATTCACCCTGAACACCTGGTAGTCGGTTTGTTCCTTGCTCCAACCATTAGTCCTATAGTAGTATTGGTAAACAGAATCAGCTTTGTTCCAGCTAATAGCACCGGGGTAGCTTTGTTCGTGCATGAGGCCTAATACATGGCCAAATTCATGTTGCGTTGTTCCCTGGAATTCTGACAGGTTCCAATGCAAATCCTTGAGGTTGTAAATCCATTCGAGGATGTCATCGTTCGACAGTTTCGACAAGTCGGAAAAGCTACTTTTCAATTGTTGGAAAACAGGGCCATGTGCTTTAAAATCATTGATGTAATACTCAAGATCCACAAACCAGGTTGTATCCAGGTTAACGGTTTGCTCTGTTTGCGGAATCAGGTTACAGGCTGTACCCAGTTGTGAGTTGGCGCCTTTGCCCCTGCCAAGTTTCACCCGCACGTTGGTAGCGCCGGCGTAATTGTCGGGTACAAAATTGAATTTGATATTGGCATATTGTTCCCAGCCTTTGGCAAACTCAGCCACTTTACTTTTCACCCAGGGGCTACCGCCGCCAACAAACTTTACCACAATAGTAGAGCCATTGTCCCACAGCATATAGTTGTCGGCCATGCCGCGGCCGGCAGCAACAGATGTATCGAGTTTGTGCCTGTTTTCAGTGAAATTGAACAAAGCGGCGCTACAACCTGCTTGCAGTGGCCTGTGGGGTGTCGCTAATTTCTGGCTATAACTTGCAAATGCCAGCATGCCTAATGAAGCAAAAAGGACTTTTTTCATAAACAGATGATTTGATGATTAAAAGGATTTGTGTTTTAATGATTTATACGTGTCTTAAAAAGAAAAATAGGAAAATAGATTCATAATTAAGCAGTTGATTTAAAGGATGTTTTCAGGCAATTTGATTTGTTGAATGAAATATAGAATCGGGGATGCATATTTTTCCATAAATACAATTCTTAAATCTGTCAGCTTCGGGCAAAATATGCAGAACCTGACAATTTGCAGAAAAAATAAATGCAGCTATTCTACCATCTTCATTGCCCGCTCCAATCATCCCAAACAATTTTTCAGCATCAAAATTGACTGCTGACCTCCAAACGCCCCAATACCCCGAAAGGAGTAATTTAGTTGATCACAACCACGATTACACTGGTAAATAGAAGTGGTTAGGCCTTCTGAAAGTCTTTGAATATGATTCTTCGTATCAAATCAGAATTGAAACTATGGGCTATCTATCTGGCAACCCTATTCATTGCTATTTATGTTCATGAAGTTGGGCATTGTGTTGTGGCCTGGTCGCATGGGATTAAGGCTGTACCCACTCCGGCAAAAGAGTATTTGCTGGAGCAGGCACCTGAGAGCCTGAACCCCTCAATTTCGCTGGGTGGAGTATTGGGAACTGTCATCGTCACCATGACAGGAATCGTAATGTTTTTACGAGGAAAATGCAATGAAGTATTGCTTGCGGGAACCATTGCCATGCCCGGAGCATATTCCCTTATGTTCATGTTGAAAGGCAGAGGCCATGACGCCACAGAATTCCAGGAAGCCCAGGCAGCATTGGGATTATCTTATAATGGCCATTTGCTCGACTGGTAGTTGCTGGCATTGTTTGTTGTGGGCGTAATGGTTTGGATATTGAAATGTAAACCTGGCACTAAAGCGATACCAAGATTGTTGGTGGGCGCTCTGCTTTCCATGATTTTTATTGCAGGACTACAAACGCTGAACAACTATATTTTCGATCCAATCTTCATATCGGAAACTTCCACTCCAAAATAGCTTTTCACCGGTATTCATTTTCTCAAGCCAGGTGTAAAATGATTATTTTTCAATTAGAACTTACCTAGAAAGTCATTTATAACCACAAAGTCACAAATATGGTACAAAGAGCACTAAGTAAAACAAAGGAGAATGTGGCATTGTGGCCTTTGTGCCTCCCTGGTGTCGTGGTGGTTAATTAAAGACTCAAACTTTTGAGATGTGAACTACTCAAATCGCCTTTTTGTGACTCAACCCATTTCCCATCCACTCCGTATTGCCTTATGCATACTCTTTGTTTTTCAATGCAGCACGGCGCCGGCGAAGCAACTGCCCTATCTCTACAAAAGTGGAAATGAAGGATACCAGTGCTATCGAATTCCTGCCATTGTTGCTACTACCAAAGGCACATTGCTCGCATTTGCCGAGGCCCGGAAAAATGATTGCGGTGATGCAGGCGATGTAGACCTGGTGGTGAAGCGATCACTGGATGGAGGCAAGACCTGGTCGGACATGATGGTGGTGTGGAACGACTCCAACAACACCTGCGGCAACCCGGCACCCGCTGTAGACCGAAGAACAGGTAATATCATTTTACTCTGCACCTGGAACCTTGGCACCGACCATGAAAGCCAGATTATCAATGGCAGCAGCAAGGATACACGCCGTGTGTTCCAGCTCACTTCAACCGATGATGGCATTAGCTGGAACAAAGCCAAAGAAATTACTGCCTCCGTAAAACAACCCGATTGGACCTGGTATGCAACCGGACCATGCAACGGCATACAGCTGCAATCAAAAAAATACAAAGGACGACTTGTGATTCCCTGCGATCATATTGAAGCCATTTCAAAGAAATATTATTCGCACATTATCTATTCTGATGATGGGGGCAATACATGGCATTTGGGCGGTACTACGCCCACCGACCAGGTGAATGAATGCACAGTAGCTGAATTGCCCAAAGGAGCAATAATGCTGAACATGCGCAACTACAATGCACAGCGATTGCGCCAGGTGTCAACAAGCAGTGATGGAGGCATCACATGGTCAGCCCTGCGGGCCGACAGCACTTTAGCGGAACCTGTGTGCCAGGCAAGTTTGCTTTCGTATGAACACAAAGGACAGAAACCATTTCTTGCCTTCTCCAATCCTGCCTGCCAGCAATCACGCACCAACATGACAGTTCGCATTTCCTATGATGAAGGAAAGTCCTGGAAAATAAAAAATGTGTTGCACGAAGGGCCTGCTGCATATTCCAACCTGGTTGCACTGCCCAATGGCAACCTCGCATGCTTGTATGAAGGCGGCGCAAAAGATCCATATGAAGGAATTGTATTCATGGAAATACCTTTCAATGGATTTCAATAAAAGAGCATTCAAGCATGGTTTAAATAATTATCGAACTGTCATTTTTATTAATACAGTTGCTTTCATTACTGGCTTAGGTAGGTTACATTTAAGACAACCTGAAAGCCGACAATATGAAAGCAACAATGGTTACGCTTTGTGCCGGCCAACTACAGAATCCGGTTCATTCAAAAGAATAATCAAACATGACAACACAGGTAAACCCAATACCCTACGACAACCAAAATATCATTCCATACATCATGGTTGCCGATGTGCTGAAACTCATCGAATTCTTACAAGCTGCATTCAAGGCTGAACTCACCTACAAGCTCGACAGGAATGATGGCACAGTGATGCATGCTGAAGTGAAAATTGGAAACAACCGGATAATGATGGGCGAACCCACTCCACAATTTGGCGCCATGCCCATTTCCATTTACCTGTATGTAGCCAACTGCGATGCAGTTTACCAATCAGCGTTGCAGGCTGGCGGTACATCCATGATGGAAGTAACAACGATGCAGCATGCCGGCGAACGGTATGGTTGCGTCAAAGACTTCGCCGGCAATATCTGGTGGATTGCTTCACATGTAGAAGACATGACATTGGAAGAATCGCAGCGAAGAATTAAGAACATGGCCAGGGAGAACGGCGAAAAAGAAATGGATAGATCTTAGGATTTTGATTGAGAATAGTTCGGCGCCAATTTCGAGGTTCATGTAATATGGGCCATTTCTTGATCCGGACACGGTGAGCCTAAAGCAATCAACCCATAAATTTCACCTACCCTTTCACCCTTTCTTCCATCGCCTTCAGTATTTTCTCCAGCGTTTTGTTGTTGAAATAAAATTCCACCGTGCCTTCATCGTAAGGCTCGCTGAGGAAGATGGCGGAGATATACATGCTCAGTTCAAGCAAAGAAGCCTTGCTGTAAGGAAAACGGATGTTTCGGATATTGAGCCAGCCCTGGTGCCAGGCTTGCCATTTGAAATCGAATAGCACCCCAAACTGTTTGAGGTATTGCTCAAAAATGCGGAAGGCCGGGGCTTTGCGGATATTAAACCGTATGCCCGCATTGCTGAACAGTTCAAAGGTTTCAAACAACAACTGCCATTGTTCAGGTTTGATGGTGGCTAACCGCTGGCGCTGCGCTTCCAGCACCGGGTCCTTGGCATGAAACAGATGCGCCTCAAATGCTTCCTTCTTATCAGAAATTTCGTGCAGGAACCACTCAAGCGACAATTTATCCTGCAACAGGTTTTCCGTATCCGGCTGCAATTCGTGGCCTTCTTCCTTTCCCCCTTCGGCCAGCGCCAGATCCGTGCAGGTTTCAGTAGCAAGCTGTTCCTCCCTGCGAAATTGCCCCTTGCCACGCCAGCGCAAAATAGTTGCCACAGCCGGCGATACTACTACCTGCAGCCGGCATTGCGGGCATTCGTAGAAATCGTCCTCATTTAGCACCATGGGCACATCTTTTCCCTGCAGCTGGCATTCGGGGCAGTATCCGTGGAAGTAAAACATAGGCAGTGGAAAATATTATTTGCAGCGCAAACTACAAAGCCACCCAGCTGCGAAAGCAGACTTTTATCAGGCCGACCTATGATTTACTGAAATGAAAAACGCCTTCCCGGGGGAAAGCGCATATTCAGAACTAACATAGGTGATGTAGTCAATCTTGGGTTGCGGTATCGGCATTTGCGCCAATCAGTTCCTTTTCAATCACATCTTTCAATACATGCTTGGGCAACGCACCGGCCTGCATCATTGGTTTTCCTTCCATGGGAATGAACAACAACGACGGAATGCTCTGAATACCAAACACCATACTCAGCTCCTGTTCAATATCGGTGTTTACTTTATAGATGTCGAGTTTTCCTTCGAATTCATCGGCCAGTTGTTCGAGCACGGGTGCTACTGCTTTGCAGGGACCGCACCAGTCGGCATAAAAGTCGATGAGTGCCGGACGCTGGCCTTTGAACGACCATTCAGTGGCATTTTCGTAATCAAACACCAGTTCTTTGAAGCTGGCGGTAGTCATTTTAGTTGTAGGCATGATATCTGTTTTTTATTTCGTTGTGGAGGCAAAGGTATCCGGCAGGCCCAGGCATCAACGTGCCGAAAGTCACACCCAAATTGCACTTCAGGCCTTCACATTTGCGGCGGTTTTGCGTGGGCATCCAAGTAAAAGCAACACAAATAAACAGGGCTAAATGTTCAATAATATTTCGCCAATCGTTAGGGAAACTTTGCAGCCTTGCTAACACAATTACCGCTTTCTTTGCACCTCAATAAAAATGAAAATGACAAAATTTGTAATGGCTGCTGCCACTCTGTTGATGCTGGCTGCGTGTAACACCAGCGACCCTAACAAGCTGAAGGGCGGCACTGTAAAAATAAACGGCACCATTGCCGGTATGACTGAAGGCTACCTGGAAGTGCTGGTGCCTTCGAAAGAACAACAGAAGTTCGACAGCATTAAAATTGAAAAGGCGGCATTTGAATACAAACTGGAAGTGAAAGAACCCGAACTGATTGTGATGCGCATTGCAGGCAACCAGGGCGGCGAACTGGCTTTCTTTGCAGATGCAGGCACTACCACCATCAAAGCAAACAAAGACTCCCTGTGGACTTCAAAAGTTGAAAGCGGACCAACTCAAACCCTTTTTAAAGAAGGCGAAACCAAAGTGCGTGCCATTATGCAAAAAGGCCAGGCCCTTTACCCCGATTACGTAAAGGCACAGCAAGCCGGCGACACAGTTACCATGAAGCGCATTGAAACCGAATTCATGGGATTGCAAAACCAGGCAAGAGATGTGGCCATTGCATTTGCGAAGAAAAACCGCGGCTCTGTAATTGCCCCATACCTTGGTTTGGTGTACCTGAACGATGCCACGCATGAAAACGAAATGAGGCAACTGTACGACACGCTGACTCCTGCTGTTAAAGGCAGCTTCTTTGGCAAGAAAGTGAATGAAATTGTAACTGCAGCTTCGTCTACTGCAATTGGTGCACATGCGCCCGAATTCAGCATGAACGATGCCAACGGAAAACCGGTGTCGCTCAGTTCATTCAAAGGACAATACGTGCTGCTTGATTTCTGGGCAAGCTGGTGTGCTCCCTGCCGCCAGGAAAACCCCAACGTAGTAAAAGCCTATAATGCTTTTAAGAGCAAAGGTTTCACCATCCTCGGTGTATCACTGGACAAAGACAAAGATGCATGGATGAAAGCCATACAGGACGATAAAATGGAATGGAACCATGTAAGCGATTTGCAGTATTGGGACAATGCTGCTGCCAAACTCTACAAAATTCAATCCATCCCTGCCAACTTCCTGCTCGACAGGGATGGCAAGATTATTGCCAAGAACCTGCGTGGCGAAGAACTCGAAGCACAACTGGCACAACTGATAAAATAATTGCAACAACCATGTTGAAGGAAAGAGGGGCTACGGTCCCTCTTTTTTTTGCCAACAAATGAATAGCTTACTGACGATGCAGATTGGACTATTTGAAAAGGATGAAAAAAATCATTGAATATCATTTTAGTGAAAATTTGTGTCACCATCGGAATCATCGTTCCATGTTGCGATGGCCCATCCTCAGCACCTGCCGTGTGTAGATGCCTGATGCCGGTAATCATCTTGCTTTGGGCAAATGGATGCAGCAACTTATTTTCACTGCATGGCATTTGTAGTTGAACTTGAAAACCTCTCCAAAGATTACGGCAACATCAGGGCTTTGAAAGATGTGAGCCTATCTATTCCAACCGGCACGGTATATGGCATTCTGGGCCCCAACGGCAGTGGCAAAACCACCATGCTCGGGCTCATCATGGACATATTGCGTGCCAGCAGTGGTCACATCAGGCTGTTTGGCGAAAAGCCGAATCATAACCACCGCAAGAAGATTGGCACCTTGCTGGAAACGCCCAATTTTTACCATTACCTCACCGCAGTGCAGAACCTGAAGATTGCTGCCGCCATCAAGCAGGTCGACAATCCTGACATTGATGGCATTTTGCAAAAGGTGAATCTCTACCAACGCAAAGACAGTGCTTTTCAAACCTACTCGCTGGGTATGAAACAGCGTCTTGCTATTGCAAGTTGCCTGCTGGGCGACCCGCAGGTGATGGTGTTCGATGAACCCACCAACGGCCTCGACCCTGTTGGCATTGCCGAAATACGTGACCTCATTAAAAAACTTGCTCAGGAAGGCAAAACTATCATCATGGCAAGCCACCTGCTGGATGAGGTAGAGAAAGTGTGTACGCATGTGGCCATATTGAAAAAAGGCGTGCTCATTGCATCGGGACATGTAGATGAAATACTGGTGCAGGATGATGTGGTGGAAGTGGGCGCTGCAGACAATACCTTGCTGCAGGCTGCACTTGAAACAATGCCCGGACAGAAAGGTGTGCACGAAGGCGAGAACGGAAAACTGAATATCCTGTTTGCCTATGGTACTGCCGATTTATCTGCACTGAATCAGCATTGTTTTGAAAAAAGTGTCGTGCTCAATCACCTGCGCATCAAAAAGAAAAGCCTGGAAAGCAAGTTTATTGAACTGACCAATTGAAACAAGGAATAAGCAACAGCAGAATAAGAAATAAGGAAGTAGAGAACAAACAAAAATTAGAAACTGATGAAAACAAAGTAGCGTGAAGCGTACAGCGTAATGCGTGTAGCGTAATGCATACAGCGTGATGCGTGCAGCGATTCTACTTTATTCATTACCGAAAAATTCGACTATGAAACACCTGCTCAGTATTGAATGGATGAAGATCAAAAACTATCGTACGTTTTGGATCCTGTTTGCCTTGTTTATCATTTCAGTATTCGGGCTCAACATGATTGTTTTCAAATTCAAGCAGGCCATCGATGCCAGCGATCCCTTGCTGAAAGCCATTACCGGCGGGCCTTTCAGCTTTCCGGAGGTTTGGAAAACAGTAGGCTGGATGACAGGTTGGCTGCTTTATTTCCCGGGCTTCATTATGATTTTTCTCGTCACCAATGAATTTACCTACAGAACTCATCGCCAGAATATTATTGACGGGCTTAGCAGAACACAATTTGTAAGTGTGAAATTGGTGATGGCAGGCATACTCGCTATTGTCTGTACCATTATGATGGTCCTTGCTTCACTGGTTTTCGGTTTTGCTTCAGGTTCCTCATTTTCAATCGGCAATTTTGAATACATCGGTTACTTCTTCCTGATGAGTTATATATACATGCTGTTTGCTTTTGTGCTGGCGCTTTTACTGCGTAGGGCTGCACTTTCCGTGGGCATCTATTTTATTTATGCACTCATATTCGACAACCTGTTGAGTGGTTATATCAACAATCAAAGCAGCAGTCCCCTCGGAAGTTATATTGCCCCTCTGCAGGTAGCCGATGATTTGTTTCCCATTCCCTTCATCGACAAGGTATTGCCGCACAGGCCTGAGAAATACATTCTCCTGATCATCGTAGCGGCCTGGATAATTTTCTATCACTTCGCTTCTCTGCGAAAGTTTGAGAAGGAAGACCTGTAACCTTCAACATGCAGTATACAATCAAAGTTTCCATCGGTCGGAGGCTGCAGAATAATTGGCCTTCGTGATGCATTGCTGTGTAGGATGTGCCCCTGCTTTTCCAAAAAAATTTGACCGTTAAGAAAAAAACGTTGATTTTCCCTTTTCAACACTAATCCATTTTGTATTCATGAAGCGGACGGTCAGTATCCTGACCTTACTGTTGGTCGGAAGCCTTAGTACAACAGTGCAGGCACAAACCAAAGATCAATGTATAAAATTCCTGCAGGACAAAGCTGATGAAATTGTGGGTCAGATTAAAATTCTGGGAACATCACGATATTTAGTAGAAGAGTCCTCGCTCAGCATGAAGAACGGATTGATAAACCTGCAATTCAAGAGCAGCGGAGGCGAAAACATTTCCGAATTCTGCCCGCTGGATATTGATAGCATTGCAGTTGGAAATATTGACAAAAGTTCTCCTGTAGGCACACTGCGCATTTGCATGATAGCGGAGATGGCACGGAGCCAGGAAAAAATCGGAAAGGAGCTTAAAAAACCTGAGTATTCTTCCATAGCCTATTTCAATTTTCTGCAGAAAGACCCTAAAAATGCAGTTCAAATTAAGAAAGTGCTGCTCAGGTTGCAGGAAATTATTGAAGCCGAAAACTTGAAGACTCCTATCACAGAAGCATTAGATGAATATACTTCGGAAAAGTCGTTTTGGTATTCCAACAAGCCCAACTCCACGACCTACGAATTGGAAACTGGCATTTACAGCGGTGGCCAATTGATGTTTTACTTCTCCATGGAAGAAGTTACAATGGCAAGTACCACCAACGGAAGATACCTCGCCGTGGTTCCCATGGAAGATATTGATGAAGTAATACTCGACAAGAAGAACGCCAGGCCTGCAAGCCTTTTGTTGAAATCGGGCAGGAAAGAATTTATGGTTTACCGCCTGGATGCGAAACTCAAAAAATATACATTCTACAAAGAAGCGGAAATCCTGCCGATGTTTGTTCCCTTTACCACCGAAATTGGTCTGCTCGACCTTGAGTTAAGTATTGAAGACACCAAGAAGCAGTGCGGTGGTGGCAAAATCAAATCGAAAGTAGTGAAGTAGAAATGCTCATTGCTTTGCAGCTGCCACAAGGTGCTTCAATGCATTTTCGATTAGGGGATACTGAAACTGAAACCCGGCATCCAATATTTTTCGTGACGAAACAGTTGTGCTTTTCAACACTTCAATACTCCTTGCGCCAAGCATTATTTTCAGGACAAAGGCTGGTACAGGCATTGAAATGAAAGCCTTGCCATACTTGGCTTTCGCAATAGATAGTGTGAGCACCTTGTTTGATACCGGATGCGGTGCCACCGCATTGTAAATGCCCTGCACATGCGTGTTTTCAATCGCATACAAAAACATGCGGCAAAGGTCATCCACGTGTATCCAACTCACTATTTGTTTGCCATTGCCCAGCACTGCGGCCACCCTAAACCGAAGCGGTTTTACAAACTCGGCAAATGCACCTCCTTCGCGGGCTAGCACAATGCCTATCCTGTAAATCACCAGCCTTTTTCCCATGGTTGATACGGGCCTGATGCTTTCCTCCCATAGCCGGCAGGTTTCGCCCAAAAAGTTACGACTCGGGGGATCAGATTCAACAAATGGCTTTCCGGTTTTATCAGCACCATACCAGCCTATTGCTGAAGCACTCACTACCGTTGTTACCCTGTTCTCAATGGTTTGTAATGCTTTTGCAATGAGGGCACTTCCCTTTGTACGGCTGGCAATAATCTCGTGTTTGTAAGCATCCGTCCAAGGCTTGTCCACTACACCTGCGCCTGCAAGGTGAAGAATGGCATCGGCCTGTCGAATGGCCCAATCATCAATGGTGCCTTTTGCAACATCCCATGCAGCAAAACGAATGCTTGCATTGTTTGATGTTTGCTTTGCAGGATTGCGTGAAAGTATAATTACGTCATATCCATTTGAAACAAAGAATTCTGCTGCCTTCCTTCCCACCAAACCTGTACCACCGGTTATCAAAATTGTTTTGTTGTTCATCATTGTTGGTTCTTCTCATGCGCTAACAATTGTAAAGTACAGTAGTTCGCTTTTACAATAATAAAAAGAAAGCCCCGCTGAAAACAGCAGGGCCTTACTTCAACTAAAAACACAATCAATGCTATCAGTCTGGTTTTTCACCATGCAGAAAATTATTCAGAGTGCTTATTTGTCCCTGGTTGTTTTCATCCGTCTTCACCTGCGCCCTGCTGTAGAAATCTTCCACGTTTGCAATTGAATTATGCAGGTTCATATCCCTGCGCAGGTATGCGGGCACTTGTTCAAACTCACTGTTCTGGTCAAGGTTTTGCGGGTTGAAGCTCAGGTTGCGCAGGCGGTTGATTCGTTCTTTGGCTCTGCGTTTCTGCTCTTCATCTTCCGACAAATCCTCATCAGCAGCAGTGTTGCTGAACAATGTCGGCTGCTTTTCGGGCACTGCGGTCTGCTCTTCCATTGTCATGCTGATGCCTGCTACTGCTGCATCTTCCTCATTCCATTCCTCCGTGATGAGTGGCTTCAGTTCTTCCTGTAATTCTTCCTTCATTTCAGGATGTTCCTGCATAACAGGTGCCAGGTCTTCTTCCTCTTCATCTGCCGGTTTTATTTCTGCTTTCCGTGGTGCTTCAAAATAAATCTGCGAAGGTTTGCTCAGGAAAGTTGGAATAGCTACCTGTTCTTCTTCTGTTTCTTCTTGGCTGGCCATCTCTACAGGTGAATCTTCCTCTTCTTCCTCAATGAATGCAACAGCTTCAGCAGGTGGCTCCGGATCGGCAATGGTATCGCAGGACAGTTCATAAACAACCGGCCTTGCATCCAGCGTTGCTTCGCTCAATGCTTCGTGCTGCTCATCCATCGGCAGTTCTTCTTCAATTATAGAACTATTTATTGGCGATGATGCATCCAACATGAATACTTCCGTTGCTTCCTGTGGAGCAGGCATTTCTACCACCAACGGAGCAGGGTTTGCCGCGAGTGTTTCAACAACTGGATCTGAAAACACAGGCATCTCCATTTTCTTCTCTTCACCTTCTACGCCGAGTGTCATGAAAATTTGCGGCTCCTGCGGTTCCGGCTTGACTTCCACCTTCTTCACTGTTGCTTTTTCGAATGGGTCCTTATGACGGAAACCTGTTGCTATAAGCGTGATGCCGATGTTTTCGCCCAACGTTTCATCATAACCCATACCGAGTATTACATCGGCATTGTCGCCGGTTTGCCTGCGTACATATTCCTGGATGATTTCCACTTCTTCCATGGTGTACTCATGCTCGCCTTCGGCTGAAGAAATATTCAGCAGAATCCATTTAGCTCCACTGATGTCGTTGTCGTTAAGCAACGGAGAATTGGCTGCTGCTTCAATAGCACGCATTGCACGGTTTTCGCCGCTGGCAACGCCATTGCCCAGAATAGCAACACCACCATTGCGCATTACAGTGCATACATCGGCAAAGTCAACATTTATCTGACCGGTAGTGTTGATAACATCGGTAATACAACGTGCTGCTGTTGTAAGCACATCATCAGCTTTGGAAAATGCTTCTTTCATTTTCAGGCTGCCGAACTGGTTACGCAGTTTGTCGTTGCTTATCACCAAAAGTGTGTCAACATGCTCTTTCAGTTCATCAATGCCCTGGCGTGCCTGGGCCATGCGGCGCGGACCTTCGAACTGGAATGGCGTAGTGACGATTCCGACTGTGAGAATACCTAGCTCACGGCAAATTCTCGCAACGGTGGGAGCGCCACCTGTACCGGTGCCACCACCCATGCCTGCAGTGATGAACGCCATCTTGGTATTAATTTCCAGAATACGCCTGATTTCTTCCAGGCTTTCTTCGGTTGCCTGCTTGCCAATCTGCGGATTAGCGCCGGCACCTAAGCCCTGCGTCAGGTGTGGCCCTAACTGAATTTTATTGGGAACAGGGCTGTGTTGCAAAGCCTGGGCATCGGTGTTGCAAATGACAAAGTCAACATTCTGGATTTGCTGCAGGAACATATGGTTTACAGCATTTCCGCCACCACCACCAAATCCTAGAACCTTGATGATGTTGGACTTTTCCCTTGGCATATCAAAGTGAATCATAAATCTTTTGTTTTACTGCCTCTTCACAGGCACGGGTTAGTAAATAAATGACTGGGTATATGATGAGGTGATTATTTTAATTCTGTATCGTCCTCTTCTTTGAATATATCGTAGATAGAATCCTTGAGCTTGTCCCAAATACTGCGGTTGCGAACCTCCATAATTGCCGGCGGCACTGGTGCTACTTCTGTTATTGCTTTCACTTCCGCTTCAGGAGCTTTGAACTGTTCGGGCACTTTTACTTCTGTATTGGAAGTAATGAACTCCTTCTTCTTTCTTTCGAAATCGCTGTAGCCTTTCAGGATAAGACCAATACAGGTGGAGTACATCGGCTTGGTGAGTTCATCAATATAACCGCTGGACAAATGCTCATTGGGATAACCAATGCGTGCATTCAAACCTGTCTGGTATTCAGTAAGTTGAATGAGGTGCTTGAGTTGCGATCCGCCGCCGGTGAGTATGATGCCACCGTTGAGCAGTTTGTTATCCATCCCCACTTGCTTAAGATGATAGATGACAAAGTCGAGAATTTCGCTCATGCGGGCCTGTACAATTTGTGCAAGTGTTTTTACACTTACCTGCTTGGGCGCCATGCCGCGAATACCTGGAATAGTAATGATGGCATTTGCTTTCGCTTCCTGAGAAAGCGCACTGCCAAACTGCACCTTCATAGCTTCGGCCTGGCTCTTCAGCACGCCTAGCCCAGTTTTTATGTCGTTGGTGATGTTTTCGCCACCGAAGGGAATGACGGCCGTATGTTTTAGAATTCCTTCATGAAATACAGCAAGGTCGCTTGTGCCACCGCCAATGTCCAGGATAGCAACACCTGCTTCGAGATCATGGTCGCACATTACTGCATCTGCTGAGGCGAGTGGCTGCAGCACAATGTCTTTAATGCTGAGTTCGCTGCGATTCACTGCACGGGTGATGTTGCGGATGGCATACTTATCACCGGTAATGATGTGAAAATTGGCGCCCAACTTTACGCCGCTAAAGCCAATCGGGTATTTGATATTCTGAAAATTGTCAACGTTGAATTCCTGTGGAATCACATCAATAATCTGATCACCGGCAGGAATGTAGGTCTTGCGCTGGTCGGCAATGAGTTTGTCTACATCGGCCTGTGAAATTTCGTTCTCAAGGTCCTGGCGAACATGGTCGCCTCTTGTTTGCAGGCTCTTGATATGATGGCCGGCAATACCCACATACACTTCATGAATGTTAAGGTTGGGATTGCTTTGCCTGCAGGCGGCCATGGCATCTTTAATGGCAAGCACGGCATTGTCAATGTTTAGCACCTGGCCATGCTGCACCGCGTTGTTCGAACTGGCCTTACCAAAGCCCAGTATTTCCAGCTTGCCGTATTCATTTTTGCGTCCGGCAATGGCTGCAATTTTTGTTGTGCCTATGTCCAGGCCAACGATGATTGGATTGTTGTTACTCATATGATTGCGTTTTAGTTGATAGACTTTTTTGGAGGCATCACAGCCTTGGGTTTTTTTGTTGTATCCGGTGGCGATTGAACTGCAGGAACAACGGCATTGTCACCGGGAGGTGAATTATCTTTTGTTGCTTTCGTCGGTGCATTGTCCATTTCAGCCATCGTTCCGCCGGTTTGCTTTTCATTTTCTATGGCAAGGGCATTTACTTCCTTCTTGTTAGTTGTTACCAATTGGTCAAACACTTCCATCGCTTTTGCAGCATCCACTCCCGGAGTTTGCCCATTTCCTCTTACAGCCACCACCTGATTTTTGTAAGCCACACTCAGTTTGGCATATTGATTAAATGCCCCATTAGCCAACACTTTGCGATAGAATAATTTTAATCGTTGCAGTTTTGCAGGCATATCATCAGCTGTACCCAATTCCACTACATGAAAACCAACCGCCGGGTAGAGTTCATACCTGTTGCCAGCCACCACATCAATTTGGGCTGCCTGTGCCATCCAGAAAGAATCGCTGTTGATGGCAAGCGCTATTGCAATGATATCTCTGCGGGTATCTGCCACTAATGTTGTGTCGTTCTTATTGACAACAGGTACATTGGTAAACACAGGCAAATCGCTTCTGTCGGTTGTACTCAGCGGCAACACTGTAGCCGATGTATCGAGGTAGTACGACATGCCATGAACATCAAACACCCTAGCCACCGGCACACGCTCAAATACGTTTGCGTGTAAATAGCCTTCATTGTCAAAGAACAGTTGTGCATCGCTGATCCAAACTTCCTGCCTGAGCCGGGCTTCCATTTTGCGCAGCGGAAATGACTTAAGCATCCTGCCCTCAATCTTTCCCGATGAAAAGCCCGCCATTATCTGCTTCACATCATTCTCGTCAATAAACACCTTGCCATTTACAGCGGCTATATTCACCAGAATTCCCCTGCACGATGATTGCTGTTTGCTTTTCATCGCACTCTGCAGCAGTACAACAATGGCTGCTATTAAAAGCATCCAAAGCGTTCTGCCCAAAATGATATACAGTTTCCTTCGATTCATTATCTAGTGTTCAGTCAATATTTCAACTACCTGTGGCAACAACGCATCAATGTCGCCGGCACCGGCAGTAATCAGCAATCCTGTTCTTAAATCGTGCAGCGTTTGCAGCCATTCAGTTTTTTCCATCACTTTCACTTTACCAACCTCCATATGTTGTGCAATAGTTTGGCTGGTAACACCGGCTATCGGCAGCTCCCTGGCAGGATATACCGGCAGCAATACAACTTCATCAGCCAACGAAAGCGCTGATGCAAAATCACCTGCGAGGTCACGTGTCCTGCTGAAGAGATGAGGCTGAAACACCACCGTGCAACGCAGGTTTCCAAAAAGATGCCTGGCACTTGTAAGCAATGCACGCAACTCTTCAGGATGATGTGCATAATCATCAATCACCACCAGCTTTTCACCACTACTATTTGTTTTATTCAGCAGGTACTCAAATCTTCTTTTAACGCCCTTGTAGTCGGCTACTGCATCTTTTATTTTGTTGTCATCTATTTTCAAACTCTTTGCAATAGCTATTGCTGCCAGCATGTTTTCTATATTGTGCAGGCCGCCAACATTCAGATGAACATTATGGACCACGTGTCCGGCAATGTGCGCATTGAAAGTGTAACCCCCATCAGCAGTTTTGATATCGCTTGCACAGATATCAGGTGCAATTTCTTCGTGATGATGGTGTTCCTCATTGTGTTCATGCGATTGCACCGCAGGTAAAATATCCTCACATTGCAACTTGTAGGTAAGCTGACGCCTAATCATCGAGTCATTCAATCGCTGCAGTTCATTTTTTCGAATGAGTAGTCCACCGGGTTTGATGCGTTCAGTAAATGCCACGAATGCATCCTGCATATTTTCAACTGTTCCGTAAATGTCAAGATGGTCTGCATCCATGGCCGACACCACGGCAATATCAGGAGAGAGTTTCAGGAAACTCCTGTCAAATTCATCGGCTTCCACCACACATACTTCATTGTTGCTTCCCCAGAAATTGGTGTTGTAATTCACTGAAACCCCACCCAGGAATGCATTACAGCCATATCCTGTTTGCCGCAGGATGTGGCCCACCATGGTGCTGATACTCGTTTTACCGTGTGTGCCTGCAATACAAATGTTGAAAGTGTCAGCAGTAATGACCTGCAACACATCGCTGCGTTTTACCACCTGGTAGCCATTGTCGTTGTACCAATTCATTATGGCCAGGTTTTTAGGAATAGCAGGCGTGAACACAACCAGTTGCGCATGCTTATCAATAAGGCTAATGTCATCAGCATAACTAATCAGCGCACCCTCGGTAGCCAACTGCTTTGTAAGCGGTGTTAATGTTCTGTCGTATCCGCTCACTTTCACTCCCTTCGACAAGAAGAACCGTGCAATGGCGCTCATGCCAATGCCTCCAATGCCAATGAAGTAAATTTTCTTTATGTCATTAATCGACAACATGAATGGATGCGAGTATTTGTTGAGCAATCAGTTTATCAGCGTCGTATTTTGCCATAGCGGCAATATTGTTTTCCAGTGATAATCTTTTCGATTCATCGTTGGCTAATTCCAAAACAGTTCTCATTAAATTTTGGCCGGCTTCTGCATCGGGCACCAGCAGTGCTGCATCATGCTGCACCAGTGCATTTGCATTGGCTGTCTGATGGTCTTCAGCCGCAAAGGGAAAAGGAACAAACACCACTGATTTTTTTGCCATGCATAATTCAGTTACACTCATTGCGCCGGAGCGGCTCACTACGATATCGGCTGCAGCGTATGCGAAATCCATTTTGCCAATAAAATCATTCACCCACACATGTTGCATGCCGTGCGTTGCAAGTCTTGCTTCATCGATAAACAACTTACCGGTTTGCCATATGATTTGTAATCCAGAATTTGTAAGAGCTGGCAATCCCTCTTTCACTGCCAGGTTGATAGACTTAGCACCAAGGCTTCCGCCCACAACAAGAAGCGTAAGTTTTGAACTTTCCAGGCCGAAGAATTTTCTTGCTTCCTCTTTTGACACAACCATGTTGGCGATTTCGCTGCGCACGGGGTTGCCGGAAACCACAAGCTTTTCTGCAGGAAAGAATTTTTCCATGCCATTGGCTGCCACAAATATTTTAGTGGCATTACTTCCCAGCATCATATTGCTTTTGCCGGCAAACGCATTGCTTTCGTGCAGAAAAGTTGGAATGCCTTTTGACTGCGCATAACGCAACACAGGATAACTACTGTAGCCGCCGACACCAAATGCAGCATTCGGCTTGAAATTTTTGAAAATGGCCCTCACTTCCATGAAGCTCTTGACGAGTTTAAATGGCAATGAAATATTCTTCCACCAATGTGCACGGTTAAACCCGGCAATATCGAGCCCTTCAATTTTATAGCCAGCCTGTGGCACTTTTTCCATTTCCATTTTGCCCTTTGCACCAACAAAAAGTATTTCTGCAGCAGGCGCCAGAATTTTGATGGCATTCGCCACCGCCACAGCAGGGAAAATATGCCCGCCTGTGCCACCACCTGCTATAATGATGCGATGCCTGGTCATGGCAACGCCTCCTTTTCTTTTCCAGCAATGGCGGGCTGTTGTGCGTCCTGTTTTCCTTCCAGCATTTCCACATTTCTTGCCACGCTAAGTATAATGCCAATGCCAAAGCATGTAAATAGAAAACTTGTTCCACCCATGCTCACCAACGGCAAAGTGACCCCCGTTACTGGAAACATGTTTACATTAACCGCCATGTTGCTGATGGCCTGTATAGCTCCTGTAACACCCACAGCAAGCGCCAGGAATGTGCCAAAAGCAAATGGGCACTTTTTCAATATTCTTATGCAACGAAACAGCAACGCCATATAAAGCGACACAATAAGAAATGCTCCAAGGAAGCCGTATTCTTCTATGATGATGGCATAAATAAAATCACTGTAAGGATGAGGCAGGAAATTGCGTTGTTCGCTATTGCCTGGACCAACACCAAACCAGCCGCCTTTTGCAATTGCAATTTTAGCCTGCTGCACCTGGTAAGGAACTTCATCGCCTTTGGCATAGATGAAATCCTGTATCCTGCTCATCCATGTACCTACCCTTCCGGTGCTTTTGAGTGAAGAAACCATCCCGCTTGTCTTTGCTGATTCCTTCTGAGCAGGGTTGTAAGTAAACACTGCTGCAGCAATCAACAGGGCAACCGGTATGGCACCTACAGCAACTGTCAGCAAAATATGCTTCACTTTTGCCCGACCAACAAAAACCACCAGCAATCCTGCTATACCAGTTAGCAGACAAGTCGACAGGTTTGCCGGAGCAATGAGCAAACAGGTGAGAAGGATAGGAATGAGCAAAGGCAAATAACCCTTGCGGAAATCAGCAATCTCATTCTGCTTTCTGCTCAACTGCCGAGCCAGGTACATGAACAATGCAAGTCTTGCAAAGTCGGATGTTTGAAAGGTGAGATTGATAAGCGGAAGCTTAATCCAACGATTGGCATCGTTGAGGTTGGTACCGAAAATGAGCGTGTACAACAACAAAGGAATTGAAACAACATACAACCATAACGCCACCCTGCTGAACCACCTGTAATCAACCAGATGTGTAAGGTAAATAATACCAACTCCAATAATGATGAAAGTGGTTTGCCTGAAAAGATAATACTCTGTGTTGCCTTTGTTTTGCTTGTACGCAAGTGACCCTGTGGAACTATACACTGCCAGCAAACTAATGACTACCAGGAATGCCACTATACTCCAGATAACCCTGTCGCCACGGGTCTTTCCTGTGATGGCCAGCAGGTTTTCACCTGTGCTCTCACCAAGGTTAAGTTGTTCTGATATGTTTGCCCAGGCGCCCAATTACAATTCTTTTACAGCGATTTTAAATTGCGTTCCGCGGTCTTCGTAGTTCTTGAACAAATCGAAACTTGCACATGCAGGAGACAGTAACACTACGTCACCTTTCTCGGCAAGTTGGTAAGCAAGTTTCACTGCAGCCTTTGCGTTATCCGTTTCGGCTATGGCCGGCACTTTGCCTTCGAAAGCATCGCGGATTTTTTTGTTATCGAGGCCAAGACAAATGATAGCTTTTACTTTTTCCTGCACTAATTCTTCAATGACCGAATAATCATTGCCTTTGTCCACGCCACCTAGTATCAGTACTACCGGCCTGTTCATACTCTCCAGGGCGTACCATGTGCTGTTGATATTGGTAGCCTTGCTGTCATTAATGTATTCCACGCCTTTTATGGTGGCCACCGACTCCATGCGGTGTTCGAGGCTTTCGAAATTCTGGATGGCCTCCCTAATCTTATCCTTTCGGATATCCAGAACCGTAGCAGCTATTCCTGCAGCCATTGTATTGTATTGATTGTGCTTACCCTTCAAGGCGAAGTCATGAATACTCATGCGCATCTCCTGTTCTTTTACTTTAATCAGCATTTCCTCATCTTTGATGAATGCTCCCTGGCGTACTTCTTTTTTCATAGTGAATGGCAATAGGTTAGTTTGGTTCCTGAATTTGGTTAGGTTAGCAGTAGTCACCTCGTCATCCATACAATAGATGAAAAAATCATCTGCTGTCTGATGCTCAATGATGCGGAATTTGGAGTGTATATAGTTTTCGAATTGGTAGTTGTAACGGTCAAGATGATCTTCAGTAATATTGGTCAGTACGGCGATGTCGGGTCTGAATTGAATGATGTCGTCTAACTGAAAGCTGCTGATTTCAACCACATACAATGGCTTTGGATCAACCGCAACTTGTCGTGCAAATGAAACGCCGATATTTCCAACCAATGCACATTTCAAACCACCTGCAATGCACATCTGGTAAATAAGCGATGTTGTCGTGGTTTTGCCATTGCTTCCGGTGATGGCCACAATGCGGCTATTTGCTTTATAGCGATAAGCCAATTCAATTTCACTGATTACTGAAATTCCCCTGGCATGTATGGCTTTTACAATAGAAGCCTTTTCAGGAATACCCGGGCTCTTTACAACTTCGTCTGCTGCAAGAATTTTTTCTTCATTGTGCCCGCCTTGCTCAAATTCAATTGCATGAGCATGCAGTTCTGCAACAAAGGCTTTGCCAATGCTTCCGCCATCAGATACAAACACATCGTATCCCATTTGCTTCGCAAGAATGGCTGCACCCGTTCCGCTTTCGCCTGCACCTAATATGATAATTTTCTTACCCAATTCTCCCTATCGGATTTTGAACGTGATAATAGTAGTCACAGCAAGCAAGAGTGTAACCACCCAGAAGCGCACTGCTATTTTACTTTCGTGATAACCCAGCTTTTGATAGTGATGATGCAAAGGGCTCATCAGGAAAATACGTCTCCCTTCGCCGTACTTCCTCTTGGTGTATTTGAAATAAGAAACCTGCATAATCACACTCAGATTTTCAACCAGGAACACGCCACAGAAAATGGGAATGAGTAATTCCTTGCGCACAATGATGGCCAGCGATGCAATGATGCCACCGAGTGCAAGACTTCCGGTATCGCCCATGAAAACCTGCGCAGGGTATGCGTTGTACCAGAGAAAGCCAACACATGAACCAATGAAAGCTCCAATGAAAATGGACAACTCACCCAGGTTAGGGATGTACATAATGTTGAGGTACTCTGCAAACCGGATGTTGCCGCTTACATAAGCAAACACACCAAGACACACTCCAATAATAGCCGACACCCCCGTTGCCAATCCATCCAAACCGTCAGTAATATTGGCCCCGTTGCTTACCGCAGTAATTATGAAGATGACTATGATGATATAAACGATGTATGTGAAGTCCTCAGCGCTTTTGGGCAATAGTCTTGCATAGTTGAATTCATGGCTCTTTACAAATGGAATAGTGGTAATTGGCGTCTGCACTTTTACATAACGGTGTGGCTTTCCGTCAATCATTTTTACTGACTCTCCTACCAGTCTTTCCTTCTGCTGCAGCACCACATTTTGCGCAGTGGAGATTACTTCCCTTTCTACCACCACACTGTTGTTGAAATAAAGTGTGGCGCCCACAATAATGCCAAGGCCAATTTGCCCTGCCACTTTGAAGCGACCTGCAAGTCCGTGATCGTCTGACTTTTTGTACGGGCGGCCTTCTTTTTTTGCAATATGCTTTGCACGTAGTTTTAGGTAATCGTCAATAAATCCAATCATGCCGCACCATACTGTTACCAGCAGCATGAGGATGATGTATACATTTTCCAGCCTGGCAAATAGAAGCGTGGGAATCAAAATGGCAAGCAGAATGATGAAGCCACCCATCGTAGGTGTATTTGCTTTGTCCACTTCACCGGGCAAACCCAACTCACGAACAGATTCTCCAATTTGCAAATGCTGCAGGCGTTTTATGATGCCCTTACCAATGATTGCCGATACAATCAATGAAAGCATTACCGCCATAGCCACCCTGAATGTGATGAACTGAAACAGGCCTGCGCCAGTCACGTTAAACTCATTCCTCAACCAGTTGAAAATGTGGTATAGCATTGGGTTAGTATTATCAGTTCTGAAATCTTATCTGTCCAAATGGCTAAAACAATTCAGCAATTCTTCTTTATCATCAAAGTGGTGTTTCACACCCTTTATCTCCTGGTATTTCTCATGTCCTTTTCCTGCTACCAATAAGATATCGCCTGGCTTCGCCATCATGACCGCTGTCTTTATCGCTTCTCTTCTATCTGCAATTACCAGGGCCTTGCGTTTATGTTCGCTCTTCATCTCACGCTGCATGTCATTCAATATTTCAACCGGATCTTCAGTACGCGGATTGTCACTGGTAAGTATCGCCGTATTGCTGTATTCACAAGCAACAGCAGCCATCAGGGGGCGTTTAGTTTTGTCACGATCGCCACCGCATCCCACAACGGTTATCACATTTTCATTTCCCTGTTTCAGTTTCCTGATGGTGGCAAGTACATTGAGTAATGCATCAGGGGTGTGGGCGTAGTCTACAATGCCCATGATTTTGTCATTTGCCGAAACAATGTAATCGAACCGACCTTCTGCGCCTGTGAGCATGCTCATAGCTGCCAATACCGTTTCGGGATTTTCTTTCAGGCAAACCGCAGCACCGTATACAGCAAGTATGTTGTAGGCATTGAATTCACCTATCATACGAAAGTGAACTTCCCGACCATTCACATCCATAATCAAACCCGTAAGGTTGTTTTCAATAATCTTGCCTTTGAAATCGGCCTGTGTTTTCAGTGCATACAGGTAGCGATGAGCCACTGAATTCTGCAGCATGATGACACCGCGTTTATCATCGGCATTACTGATGGCAAATGCCTTTGCATCAAGATGATCGAAAAATGATTTCTTTACACGGATGTATTCATCGAAAGTCTTATGATAATCGAGATGATCATGCGTGATGTTTGAAAACAATGCACCGGCAAACTTCAGCCCTGTGATGCGATGCTGATGTATGGCATGGCTGCTGCATTCCATGAATGCATGTGTACATCCTGCTTCAACCATTTCACGCAATAAAGCATTCAGGCTAATTGCATCGGGAGTTGTAAAATCGGAAGGCAAAATACGATCACCAATTTGGTTCTTCACTGTTGACAACAAACCGCATTTGTAACCAAGCGCTGTAAATAATTGAAACGAAAGTGTGGCAATTGTGGTTTTGCCATTAGTGCCGGTAACACCTACAAGTTTCAATTTGGAGGAAGGATTGTCGAAATAAACACCTGCAACTATGGCTAAAGTTTCCGAAGTGTTTTCAACCAGCAAATAAGTAACACTCTCATGAAGCAATTCGGGCATCTTGCTACATACAATCACAGATGCACCTTTGGTAATCGCAGTTTCAATGTATACATGGCCATCCTGAAGATTACCAATGATAGCAGCAAACAAATACCCGTTGCCCGCCTTTCGTGAGTCTATGGCGAGCCCTTCAATCACAGCGGATTCGCTGCCTGTGATTTTCAGTGCTTTGATATGAGGTAATATGTTTGCAACAGTTTTCAAATCCTTTGTCAGTTTAATTCAAGATGAATAGTTTGCCCGCGTCTTAGAGCATTGCCCGGCTGAATGCTTTGAGCTGCCACTTTTCCTTTACCGCTAATAGTTACCATCAATCCCTTTGATTCGCAAATAGATAGAGCATCCTTCAGGCCAATACCATTCAGTTGAGGCATCATGTTGGCAGTTGAATCGGCCCCACGTAATATTTTATGCCCATCGGGCATAGACAGCAGGGCTGCAAGCATGTTACCCGCTGTACTGTCCTGAATTTTCCAGCCAAATACGCCGGCAATGTTTTTTATAGTTTGCTTCTGTGCATTGATCTTAAAGGCAGTGCTATCAGGCCTTGCAGGTGTGGATGCAATGGAACGGTACAAATGCGTGGCATAGATCCTGTCGGCCACTTCACGAAAAACAGGCCCTGCCACCGATGCACCATAAAATTTTGCAGCATGCGCCTTATTCCTGATAACAACTACGATAGTGTACTGAGGATCATTTGCAGGAAAGTAACCTGCAAACGAGGACTGGTACATTTTATCGCCATAAGTAATGCCTTTGTCAGCCACCAGCGATGTGCCTGTCTTACCTGCAAAAGCATAGGCATCCGTTTTTAAACCTTTACCTGTTCCATTCAGGACCACTCCTTCGAGGCAGGTACGTACCTCACTCAACACTTCACTGCTGCAAACCTGTTCATTCATCACCTGTGGTTCAAAACTTTTTACCCTTACACCATCTTTAATGAGTGCATTTACCAGGTATGGCTTCATCATTCTTCCCCCATTTGCCACTGCATTATAAAGCATGGCTGTATGCATAGGTGTAATGGTAAGGTTGTAGCCAAAACCCATCCAGGGAAGCGTTGTATTGCTCCAGCGGCGTGAGCCTGGTGTATAAATGTGAGGGCGATTCTCACCCGGCAAGTCGATGCCCGTTAGTGTATCAAGCCGCCAATTGTGAATGTGCCTGATGTATTGCGAAGGCTGAGATGAATAATTGAAATACGCAAGTTTGGCCAAACCAACATTGCTGCTATGCTCAAATGCTTGCTGTACGGTGGCGGCATGCATACCATGCTCTTCACTGTCATACACAGTTTCTCCTGCAACACTCCATTTTCCACCTTCAAGGTCGACTGTTGATTGCAGGCTTACTTTGTGGTCTTCAAGCACACTCATTAATGTTACCAACTTCCAGGTTGAGCCTGGCTCAGTGGCTGTAAGTGCGTAGTTGTAATCTTCCCAATAGTTGCCATCGCTTTGCCTGCCGAGGTTGGCAATGGCCTTAATCTTGCCAGTTTTTGTTTCCATCACAATGCAGGTGCCACGCAATGCTTCATTCGTAACCATCATTCTTTCCAGCGCCTGCTGTGCTATCTCCTGGATGTTTACATCAAGTGTAGTGATGACATCACAACCATCCTGAGGATCCACATCTGTTCCTTCAATGGGCACTCCTGCACCACCTGCTATGTAACGAACCAACCGCTTACCCGGTGTGCCTCCCAAGTAACTGTCGTATTCCCTTTCCAAACCCACTTTGTTGCTATCTCTTGCAATACCAATCGTTCTGTTGGCAAGTAACTTGAAAGGATACAAACGCTTACTACGCACAATAGCAATGAAACCACTTTTGTTTTTGCCAAGGCTTACTAATGGCAGGTGTTTCAGCGCCTCATAATCGCTGAATGAAATTTTTCTTTTCAGCAACCAGAATCGATCCTTGTTGCGATAGCCTTCCTGCAACATACGCTTGTACACTGCAGGTTTATTGTCGGCAAAAAGTTTTGAAAGACCAATAGACAATGAATCGACATATTGATGAAACAGCAGACCATCCTTTTCCGTCAATCCATCTGCCTGGAAATCGACATAGATATCAAACTCGGGCACCGAAGTACTTAATACCTGTCCCGCTTCGGAATAAATAGTACCACGTTCTGCCTCAATGGCTTCAAAGCGAATATGTGCGCTGTCGGCCATACTGCGCCAGTACTTTCCCTGGGCAAGCTGAATGTATAATACTTTGGAAAGGATGAGGAGACTGAAGACTACCAGCCCTATGTACACCATGTACGTACGAACCAGTATTTCTTTTTTAGTCTCCATGCTTTTCAGCTGTATATTGGTTTTATCTGCCCATGGCAGACGTATGCTTTAATTTTTATTTGGCAGCTGCAGATTCTGTCACAAGTTTCACAGGGGGCTGCTCACTTCTTAAAAGCCCCAACGGCTCTACCGCTTTGGCCAGTTCACTCTCTTTGCTTCTATAAATCACTTCGGCCTGCAACGTTTTGTATTCGTACTGCAATTGTTTTAGTTCATGTGTGGCTTTGCCAATGTTTCTTACGGCATTGTCAGCATAGTGCCCGTTGGCTATATACAATACTGCAAGCAAGGCCAGGAATAGCATGAAAGGCACATGCTGAACGATCCAGCCACCCTGCAGCCATTTGCGCCAGGCTATTTTCATTTGCCTGGTTTCTTTTTTTGCTTCCTGTATGTTTTTGTCACTCATGCTTGCTTTATCTTATTTCAAGGCTGCTATTCTCAATCTTGCACTTCTTGATCTTTCATTTTGCTTTAGTTCTGTTGCGCTTGCCTCCGTTGGCTTTTTCGTTATCAATTGAAATGGCGATTCATGTTTTGAACCGTAAACAGGGTCTTCGCTGCGCTCAAATGTTCCGTCCCTCAAAAACACTTTCACCATCCGGTCTTCAATGGAGTGAAATGTGATGACAACCACCCTACCGCCAGGCTTTAAGATCGAGGGCAACTGCTCCAGCCAATCCTTCAATGCTCCGAGTTCATCGTTTACCTCAATGCGCAACGCCTGAAAAACCTGCGCATAATAGCGGTTTGGATTTCCCTTTGCCATTGGCTCCAGCACCTGCAACAAATCAGCTATTGTGACTAACGGCCGGCTTTGGCGGGCATTGACAATGGCAGCTGCCAGTGTTCGTGCGTTGGTTACCTCACCATAAGCAGAAAGGATTTGTTGCAACTGTACAGCGCTGTAGCTGTTCAGTATGCCGGCTGCGGTAGTTGACTGCCGTTGGTCCATGCGCATGTCGAGTGCTGCGTCAAAACGAAATGAAAAACCTCGGGCGGCCTCATCAAACTGGTGACTGCTGACGCCGAGATCGGCCATAATACCATCCACTTGCTTGATGTCATGCAACCTGAGGAAACGACCAACATGCCTGAAGTTTTCCGGCACAAACAATAGCCTTTCATCGGTGGGCAGGTTGGCGGCAGCATCGGCATCCTGGTCGAATGCGACCAATCTTCCGTTGGCACCCAGTTTTTCGAGTATTGCCCTGCTGTGCCCGCCTCCTCCAAAAGTGCAATCGACATAAACACCTGAGGGCGCCACGCAAAGCCCATCAACTGCTTCATTCAACATCACGGGTACGTGATAGGCATCGCTTTCGCCTTTTTCGCTTTTCCCTGTTGCATCATGTTGTTTTGAACGCTTCGCCATCTTCAGAAACTGGTTTAAGCATTGCCTGGTTTGTTGCCACTACCAAGTATTTGCGAAGCCATGGCACTCAATCGTTCCGGTGTCAGAGATTCAAAGAGCTTTTGGTATTTTGTTTTGTCCCAGATTTCAATTTTGTCGATGTCACCTGCAAGCACGATATCCTTGTCCACGCCAGCATAGTCACTCAGCACCTTCGGCAGGTTGATACGACCGGCCGAATCGAATTCCACATAAACGGCCCCTGCAATCAGCGCCTTCCGCATCATCCTGTTGTCCCGGCTGTCGTAGGGGTTCACTTCACGCAGCCTCTCTTCCACCTTTTTCCAATCGTCCAGCAGGTACATCCATAGGCAGTCATCCATACCCCGGTTGATGACGAGCACGCTGGTTCCTTCCGGCATCTGCTTTTTGAGGCCGGCAGGCACCAGGAAGCGCCCTTTGGCGTCTACCGTTGCTTCATATTCACCGAGAAATCCTGCCATGAAATAATTTTTCCACTTTCTCACACAAAATAACACTTTTTCCCACTTTAACACCAAAATCAGGTTTCCTTAACTTTTCCACAGCACAAAACCCATACGTAGCAAGCGTTTCAGGCGATTTTGCCACTCAGAATGGCAACTTCGATGTGAATACATGTGGATATGCTGTGGATAGGTGAAAAAACCACAAAAAAAAGGCGGTAAAAACCACAAAAAAACCGCCATTTAGCGGCGGTTGAATTGCATTACGTAGAAATGATGTGATCAAAAGGAGGGACACCTGCTTTGCCGGGGAGTGCGGGAGGCAAAAGTTCCGAATTTGATGAGCGAAAACTCAATGGCACCATTGCCATTGTTGTATTGTTTGAGGTTGCTGGTTGTGGCATCGTAGGAAAAAGTAAGCCTCACTTCCTTCCATTGCATCCCAATCATACCAATAAAGGCATCGCTGGGGCGCATGTACAGGCCGCCTATTACCTGTTGTTCGCCGTATTGACCAAGGTTGTATTGTGCCATTAAACCACCCATGAACTCAGAACTGCCTGTTTGATAGCTGTAGTAAATGTTTGGATTCACAATCCACTGGTCGTTCAGTTTCATGCTGGCATTAATGAAACCCGTGTAACGTGGCTCTACCCGATTGTCGCTGACTGTTTCGTTGAAAAATGATTCCTTAGGCCTGTTGAGATGCATCACGCTTACGCCGGCATTGAAATAGAGATTTTCTGAGGGGAATAAAGCATAGTTGAGGCCTGCCTGCAAATCGAGATAGCCTACCTGCGAATAGGCTATTGGCTCGCCATTGGGAATATTGGAATCGAAAAACTTGCCATTCCATTGTGATTCCCACCTGAAGCTTGAGATGTCAATGCTTTTAACTGCATACCCTACGTTGAATCCGGCTGACAGCAGGCTGGAATAGCCAATTTCCTGGTGCCAGGCGATGCTGCCGTATGCTTTGGTAGATGTCAGGTTGCCCGAGCCTGCAACATCACGGAGCACAACGCCCCCCAAACCCATCCAACCATTGGGTGTCTTGTCTCGAAGCACCTGCACATCGCCCCACAAACTAGTGGTTTTGTATGGAACAGGTAGCCCCCACCACTGGTCGCGGTAGCTGACGCCAACTCGATAATCATAATCGGGGTTGAAGCCTGAGTTGGCAGGGTTGGTTAACAAGGGGTTGTTCATGAACTGGCTGAAATGCAAATCCTGGCTGATAACCACCGTTCCAGATAGAATGAACAGTATCCCAATCAAACTTTTGAGGATGCATCTTTTCGATATCCAACCTGCATATTTTTCATTCCTGCCCATGATTCCTTTCTTTCAAAATGTTATCTACCTGACAAGAGTGATGCTTCCGGAACGCCGTATTTTTTCACCACTTATCAGTTCCGCATCAAGCGTGTATCCGTAGGCATCCATTGGTTGAGACTTGCCCTTAAACTTTCCGTCCCATCCCTGGTTTTTATCAGCCGTTTCAAACATCAGTTGGCCCCACCGGTTGTAAATCCGGAATGAGAGTTTGGACACTCCATAACCAAATACAACAGCCCGGTCGTTGATGCCGTCGCCATTGGGCGTAAATGCATTTACCACATCCAGCAATGGATTAACAATAGCCTGAACAGTTTGGCAAACCGTATCGGCACAGCCGAACTGGTTAATGGCCACAAGGCAGGCATTATAAGTGCCTGTTTGGTTATACTGGTGTCTTACGGTGGTATCTTTTTTAGTAGTCTGCAGTGTATCTCCATCGCCAAAAATCCATTTGTAACGAGGTACCACATCACTAAGATTGGTGAATTGTGTGATGATATTCTCTTCAGGCGGATTTGGTGCAAAAGCAAATCCTGCACTGGGTTTGCCCGATACTGTTATGGTGGTTTGCGTTGAATCAATAATGTTGCAGGTGCTGCTATCAATGGCGAGCATCTTAACGGTGAATGTGCCTGGTGTTGCGTACAATTTGGTTGGATTGATATCGGTACTTGTGGTGCCATCGCCAAAAGTCCAAAGGAACTGCTGACCACCTGAACTTGTGTTGTTAAACAATGCGAGGTAAGGTGCGCATCCCGCACTTGGGGTAGTAAACTGTGCATCTACCAAAGGACTCACCCTTAGCGAAATTCTGAAGGTATCGGGAGCATTGCAATAGTTGGTGTCAGTGAGTACCAATTTCACCAGGTAAGTTCCTGCACCGGGGTATTGGTGCGTTACAGAACCGCTACCGGTAATAACAGGCACCGAGTTATCTCCAAAAATCCAGGTGAATGAATTGTTCTGGAAAGGCTTTGGAGGGTAGGGAATACTCAGGTTATCAAAACGATAAGAATTGCTTTGACAAGGAGCCAATTTCACAGCATTGGCTGCAAGTTGTGCAGGGTCGTTTCTCACCCGAATGTTGACGTAAGTTGTATCATGCGTGTAACATTTGGTATTGTCAACGGAAACAAGGCGGACCCTAAACGTTCCAAATGAATTAAAAGTGTGACTTGCGTTAGGCACTGAGGTTATAGTGCTTGTTCCATCACCGAAATCCCACTCATAGGATGTTGCAATAGCCACTGTGTCGCGGAAATCGACAGTAACCGGCACACAGGCAGAAGTATCACCATCCACATTCAGGATGGAGGATTTGACACCACCCCTTACACCCGAAAGGTCGAATGCAATTTTTACCACCGCCTCGTTGCACCTGCCTGAAGGGTTGGTTGGCCCCGCTACACCTGGTGTAGTAGGAAATTGACCACCACCACAGTTGGCACAGATACCCTGGTAGATTATTCCGGCTGCATCAAAACGGCTGGTACCACCATCCACATGGTCGGTGCTGTTCACATTGGGTGGGTCCTGTTGGCCAAAGAATGAGCCAAACAACTGCTTGGTAGCATCTTTTTCCAAAACAAAAAAGTAGAAGTCCTTACCATCAGTGGTTGATTGGATAGCATCTGGCGTTACAGTTAGCCCGGCTGTTCCTGCAGTAGGAAACACAGGAAGGTTTGGATAGGCCACTACTCTTCCACCCCAGCCGCTGACATACACATTTTCGCAGCGGTCGACCAGAAAAGCAGTCGGGCTGATATTTGGCACACTGGCATTGGTTCCCCAAACGGTAGAATACACATAGGCACTAAAATCATTCTGCAACTTTCCTATGTATTGCTTTCCACCTGCCTGGCTGAAGGCTGCATTCTGTACAGGAAAATTTCCAGTGGAAGTGCCCATTACATATACAAACCCTTTTGTATCGAACTGTATTCCGTATACCTGGTCTGTACCAGGTGTTCCTATATACGTTGACTTGATGATTGACGAGCCATTAGAAGTGACTTCGGCGATAAAACCATCGGCAATGCCGCCACTGAAAGCAGGTCCAACGGTACCGGCTTTGTTACCCGGGAAATCGGCGCTTGCCGTACCACCTGCTACATAAATATTTCCCGCCGGACTCATAGCCAATACATATGCGGCATCGTCTCCACTGCCGCCAATGTAAGTGGCAAAAATGACACCCGACAGGTTGCTATTGAACTTAAGGATCAGGCCATCCTGGTTAGCTGACTTGGCTGGCTGAAAAACGCCTGCAGTAACAGGAAAATTGGAGCTCTGTGAGCAGGATGCCACTAATATATTTCCACCTCCATCAATAATCACTTCACTCCTTGCATCTTCACCATAATTCTGCTGTAACGAAATGGGATATGCTCCACCGCCGGAATACTTGTGCTTAATATTAACACCATCGTCCGAACTGCCGCCCATCCTGATGGAGCCGATCAATGCAGTACCTGTGGCATTAAATTTAGTAACCACTACATCCCACTGGCCACCTGTTCCAATCAACGGAACAGTTGTTGGAAAATTGGTGGATGTACTGCGTCCAGCCAGTACGAGATTGCCAGCGTTGTCTATTACAAGGCTGTGAGGCTGCTCATTGCCATTGCCTCCAAGGTAAGTAGCAAAAACCCTTTGGGTTCCGTTGGGGTTAAATTTCATTAAACCCATATCAAATCCGCCTGCACCTTCACCGGTGTTGCTACCTCCCTGAAATGAGGTCTGGTAGGCGCCTGGCGTAACTGGGTACCCGTTTGAAAAAACAATGCCACCGCAAAACAAATCGCCGGCAGCATCGTATGTGGCAGTATAACCCCAGTTATCGGCTGGGCTGCCAGTGAATGATGAAAAAACAAGTGTAGGATCAATAACCAGCGTTGCTGAAGGGTCGTAGCCGCTTAGATTAAAACGCACTTTTTTATCGTAGAGTTCAAACTTGCAGTTCAGTACTTTTCTTACGCCATTTACCATCTGGTAGCTGTACGGCGATTGCTCCTTCACTTCAGCCACTGAAGTCTTCACTATCAGCGAACCGTCTTTAAGGCTCAGCTTTTCAACACCTACATATTCCATCAGGATTTTCTCAATAGGTGCATAAGGCTTGGCAATGATGTCGTATTTCAAATATCCGTTGTCGCTGTAATAGTGAACATCGATACCCGGATATACATCGTGGTAAATCACTTCGCCAAACGACTTCACTTCGCTAGCCCATTTTTTCGGGTCGTTGCCAATGAAATAATTGGCATAGCCCGGTTGGGGTTTTGAAGTAGTAATAAGGGCATTGACATTTGCATCGGAAAAAAGGACATCGTACGCATGTGAATGCAGCACCATGTCGGGCATTTGGTTATTTCTAATGTCACTTGAACTGCCCGCTGCAATACCTGCATTAGCCCTTGCCGAAGCATTGCCGGTTGAAGCCGCCTGGCCGGAATAATCGTGGCCTGTCATGTAG
>JBBIOQ010000005.1:49329-85104 GCA_037443285.1 Sphingobacteriales bacterium
ATTCAGGTCATCGGCATTATGCTGTAAAATTCTGTATCCATTTGCCTGCAGAAAGAAGGCCCCGTTTGAAAGCTCGCCCTTGTATTTGATGGCATTATTCCATTGGCCTTTGTTTTCATAGTATTCAAAGGTTTGTGCCTTGGGTATTAGGGTAATGAAGGCCAGGCTTACGGCCAACAGGTATTGCGCTATGTGTTTCAATCTTTAAACAAATTACGGTACTAACGTCAAAACAGTTCTGATTGTTATCATGAAATCTGCGACCAGTAGGTTTTACCTTTTTTTGACAGGAGATATTGCTTCAGTGCCTGGTTTTCTTCTTTTATCAGTTCCTCATCATCTTCCAGCAAATTCTCTGCCACATGTTGCGCCTCCTCCATAAGCCTTTGATCGTTTATAAGAGAGGAAAGTTTAAAATTGAGTAAGCCACTTTGTCTTTTTCCTTCAATATCGCCAGGCCCGCGCAGCTCAAGGTCCTTCTCAGCAATGCGGAAACCATCGTTGGTACTGCACATGATCTTTAATCTTTCCCGGGCATCTGAAGTTAGTTTGGCGCCGGTTAACAATATGCAAAAGCTTTTTTCGCTGCCACGACCTACCCTGCCACGCAGCTGGTGCAACTGGCTTAAGCCAAACTTTTCGGCACTTTCAATTACCATCACGGTTGCATTGGGTACGTTCACACCTACTTCAATCACCGTTGTACTCACCATCACCTGGGTGTCGCCAGATACAAAACGTTGCATGTTGGTGTCCTTCTCATCAGCTCCCATTCTTCCATGCACCCTGCTGATGTAATACTGTGGCTCCGGCAAAAAAGCTTTTACATTTTCGTAGCCCCGCATCAGGTTTTCATAATCCAGCTTGCTGCTTTCTTCAATCAGTGGGAATATGATGTAGGCCTGCCTTCCCTTGTCCACTTCCTCCCGCACAAACTCCAGCACATTGTGCCTGCTGCTTTCATACCTATGCACAGTTGCAACGGGCTTGCGCCCGGGAGGCAGTTCATCCATTATACTGCAATCAAGGTCGCCATACAAACTCATGCTCAACGTACGGGGGATTGGCGTTGCAGTCATCACCAGCACATGCGGCGGCACCACGCTTTTTTGCCACAGCTTGCTGCGCTGCTCCACTCCAAAACGGTGCTGCTCATCAATAACCACGAATCCAAGTTTTTTGAACTGAACCGTTTCTTCAATCAGGGCATGGGTGCCCATGAGAATGTTCAAGTCGCCATCGAGAGTCAGTTGCAACAAACGTTTTCTTTCGGCCGTTTTGGTACTGCCGGTAAGCAGTCCCACTTGCAGGTTCATTTCTTTGAGCAAGGCTGTGATGCCGGTGAAGTGCTGTTGTGCCAATATTTCGGTAGGTGCCATCAGGCAACTCTGGTAGCCGTTGTCAGCGGCAAGCAGCATGCTTAGCAATGCCACAATAGTCTTGCCGCTGCCCACATCGCCCTGCAGCAGTCGATTCATCTGGTGGCCACGGCCACAATCGGCCCGGATTTCCCTGATTACTTTTTTTTGAGCATTGGTGAGTTCAAACGGGAGATGCTTTGCGTAGAACTCATTGAATAATTCGCCGACCCTGTCGAACACCAGTCCCTTACTGGTACGATGCCGCCTGATTTTTACCTGGTTGAGTTTAATCTGCAACAGGAAAAGTTCTTCAAATTTCAACCTCCTCAATGCTTCATCATAAGCAGCCTGGTCTGGTGGAAAATGGATATGGCGATAGGCATCGTACCTGCCCATAAGTTTTTGTTGTACCAATATTTTAACGGGCAAAAACTCGGGCACATCTGCCGGGCTAATCTGCGGCAACAATGCCGCTGTAAGTTTTCCAATGGCACGGCCTGTGAGAAATTTTGCTTTTAGTTTTTCGGTGGTGGGGTACACCGGTTCCAGGAAGTTCCTGCCTGCTGCATTTTCCTCATCCACTGGTTCAATCTCAGGGTGTGTAATCTGTGGCTTGTTTTTGAACCAGGACACACGGCCATACACCACATAGGCTCGTCCTTCCTGCAAAGCTCTTTTCACCCAGTGGATTCCCTGGAACCAGGTGAGTTCCAGTTCGCCGGTTGCATCACGAAGATTTGCAGCCAGCCTTTTGCTGCGCTGAGCACCAACCTCTTCTATAGGACCAAGTACGCCTCGCACCTGTACCATTTCTGTCGCTGGCGAAATGGCCGAAATGGGAAACACCCTTGTCTTGTCGATGTGCCGGTAAGGAAAGTAATCGAGGATGTCGCCAAAAGTGTGAATGTTGAGTTCCTTTCGCAGCAGGTCGCCTCGCTGAGGACCCACTCCTTTCAGGTATTCAATGGGCGATTCGAGTATGGAGGTTCTGTTGAGCAAGATTTTGGAATGGAGGGATAAAAATACAAGGATAAGGGTAAGGATGCCGAATGGTACCGGCTGCATGGTAGAAAAGACACTCAGCCAGCCATGTTCGCTTAGTGAATAGCAACAGACTCAATGCCAATTTTGGCCACCTAACCAGATATGACAATTGGAGCCAAAACCATCTGTCCGAATACATCCATGTTCACTAAAAAAATGAAGAATAACGAAGTTGGGACCGTTATTTTTTGTAACTTTCTTTTCATACAACCAGGTAGCAAGGCCATGCACAATTCATCCCAACAAGTTGCCATGATTTTCGCTTAAAAGCCTTATGGCATTTGCATTTCAAACGACCACCGAAATTTCTTATTCAAAACCCTGAACCATGAACAAGATTATTATTCTTGTCATTGCCCTGGCAATGTACCAATGCTCCTTTGCAAAAATCTGGAGGGTAAATAATGTGGCTGGCGTCACAGCCGATTTCACTACCGTGCAGGCAGCCCATGACGCGGCGGGTGTAGTCAATGGCGATACCTTGCACATTGAGCCCTCGATTTCCAATTATGGCAGCCTTGTAATGACCAAACGCCTCACCATCATTAGCATTGGTGATTTCCTGAGTGTGAACCCGGGAAGCCAATATGCACTGGTGACAGGAACAATAAGTTTCATAACTATCAATAATGCATCAGCATCCAACGCTGTGTTTCACTGCAATGTAGCAGGCTCATTCAGCTTGTCTGTAGCATCCAATGTGCGAATAGAACGATGCAATATTGGTGGTAACCTGAGTATAAGTAACAATAGCAATAATGACGTGGTCGTTTCCAGCTACCTGCAGGTGGTTTCTCTCACCAACGCTACTAATATCATCATAACCAACAATATCGTGACATCCTACATTGACGTGAGTTCAACAGCCAGTGCAACGGTTGTAAACAATGTAATCTTTGCAACTGCAGGACAGACTAACAGAATAATGAACAATTCCACCTTTCAGAATAATATCCTCAACAAGACCGGAACTTACACATTCACCAACAGTATAGTTGAGAACAATATTGCCAGCAGTACCACTTTACCTGCCGGAAATGGCAACCAGAATTCAGTGACAATGACTAATGTATTCGTTAATGCCAGCGGCAACGATGATGCGTCATTTGTACTGCAAACATCCGGCGGCAACCCGGCAATAGGCGCAGGAATTGGTGGTGTGGATTGTGGCGCTTATGGTGGTGCCAACCCCTTTAAGCGGGGCCTGCAACCAGCCATACCAGCCATTTACAAATTAAGTGCACCTGCAGCACCCGTGGGCAATACCATGAACGTAATCTTCAGTACCAAGAGCAACAACTAAATGCCATCATCTGAAGCAAAAGACTTCTGAAAAAAAGCAGGTCCATTGCTTCGCAAACCCAATAACATGCGAATAATTATCAGCATGATTTGCTGTTGGTGTTTGGCGTTTGTGGCAGCATCCCAACCCAACATTACACGGGCGGAATATTTTTTCAATACAGACCCCGGATTCGGCAACGCCACAAGCATCGCCTTTGCGCCGTCTGCAATCATCAGTAACCAATCCTTTCAAACAGATCTATCCTTACTGCCAAGCGGGTTAAATACCTTGTATCTCCGGACTATGGATGCCAATGGCAAATGGAGTGTTACCAACCGGCTCTTCTTTCTTAAAGCATTTGCACCTATAGCGTTGTCGGAAATCAATAAAGCTGAGTACTTTATTGACAATGACCCAGGAATTGGAAATGCAACCGATATTCCAATACCATTTTCTTCCAATAATATTACAGACCTCATATTCCCGGTCAACCTGCCCTCGTTGAGCGAAGGCGTGCATTTCCTTTTTGTGCGAAGCAGGTCAGCGAATGGATCCTGGAGTGTCAGCAATTATCTCAGTTTCGTCAGGCTAAATACCTATGCGCTGTTGCCTAAAATTACCAGGATGGAATATTTTGTTGATACCGACCCGGGTTTTGGCTCAGCAATTTCAGTTCCCATTTCACCTGCAAATGAAATTGCCAACTCGACTTTTCAAATTGATTTGAGCAACGTGCCTGCAGGATTACATGTGCTCCATTTTCGCTCAGCCGATTCCCTTGGAAAATGGTCCATCACCAACCGTTGCATTGTTGTAAAATCCTCACCAACTGCCAGTGCTGGCAACCTTGTGAAAGCCGAAACATTTATTGATAATGATCCCGGCTTTGGCAACGCTGTACCTATTAGCCTAAATGCTTCAAAAAACATTGGAGATTTTGCTTATCCATTAAATATCACCGGGCTTTCGCCAGGCAAGCACAGAATGTATGTTCGCAGCATGGATGAAAACGGAAAATGGAGTGTCACAGGAAGAGATAGTTTTGACATAAGCACTCCTGCATCAGTTCCGTATATCAATGTAAACAGTATCACAGGCAAAAACCTCTGCGGTAGCAAGGTCTTCAGTCTTTCATTTCATGCAACAGGAAACTATGATGCAGGTAATACATTCAGTGCCCAACTGAGCGATGCAACCGGAAGTTTTGCAAGCCCCATTATTGTTGGAAATATCAATGCGAACAAAAGCAGCACTATTGAATGCACCATACCCCTTCACATCCAAACCGGAACTAATTATCGCGTCCGTGTGGTGAGCAGCAATCCTGCTGTAGTCGGCGTTACTGCTGATTCAATATTCGTCCTGAATGACCAGCCTCGCTTCGACGACACAACAGTTTATATTGTTTGCCAGGGAGAAACAGCTGACCTCACAAACCTGTACAATACATCGGGATACGCTATTGCATGGAGTGCAAGCAACCCTGCAGCAGCGCCTGCCGGCGTTCACCAGTTATTTACTACCAACAATGCTACGCTTGGGTGTAAAGACACTGCAAATGTTGCCATTCAGCAGGATGTAGGAATATGGCAGGGCACCCAGAGCACCAGCTGGCACAATGCTTCCAACTGGAGCAATGGGCATGTGCCCACCATTAAAACGCATGTCATCATAGCAAGTGGCACACCCAATATCTGCACTGTAAATGCTCAGGACGGAGAAGCGGCAAGTGTGCAGGTAAAACCCGGAGCCACTATTCAGTTTGGGTCAGGTAGAAAAGTGAGTGTAGTGGCCAGGTGCAACCCGCTACCCAATAACTGAGGAACCCGTTTGGCTTAATGCTGCACTGAAATTCCGGCTTCAGGGGCAAGAAATGACGTCCTTGCAAGTCAGGTAAAACTATATTTGCCGCCTCAAAAACTGTGCATACCGCAATGATGGAAAGAGTACTTACCGGTATTAGGCCCACCGGCTTTTTACACATAGGCAACTATTTTGGTGCTACACGCAACTTCCTGCAAATGCAGCAGGACTACGATTGTTTTGTGTTTGTAGCCGACTGGCATAGCCTTACCACGCACCCCGACACCAAAGAACTACAGGAAAGTGTACGAAGGGTTATTGCTGAAAACATTGCCTGTGGACTCGACCCCGAAAAAGTAACACTGTACGTGCAGAGCGACATTCCTGAAATAGCAGAATTGTACCTGTACCTGAACATGCTGGCCTATAAAGGGGAGCTGGAAAAGACGACAACATTCAAGGAAAAAGTGCGCCAGCACCCCGACAACGTGAACGCCGGCCTGCTCACCTACCCTGTGCTTCAGGCAGCCGATATCCTGATACACAAGGCAACCAAAGTACCAGTAGGTAAAGACCAGGAGCAACACCTGGAAATGGCCCGCAATTTTGCACAACGCTTCAATTTCAGGTATGGAAATGGTGAAACTATTTTACCGGAGCCCCAGGCATTTAACTATACTGGCGGCGAGCTAATTAAAATACTCAGCCTTGATGGCAGTGGAAAAATGAGCAAAAGCGAAAACGCTATGAACACCATTTACCTGGCCGATGATGATGACATGTTGCGCAAAAAAATCATGAAGGCCAAAACCGACCAGGGACCAGCCGAACCATACAGCCAGAAGCCTGATTATATAGAAAACCTGTTTACCCTGATGAAACTGGTGAGCAGTGCCGATACTGTGTCGAAATTTGAGCACGACTATAATCATTCCTCCTCCGGGCATGCAATTATCCGATACGGCGACATGAAAAAACAACTGGCCGAAGACATGACCAACTTCCTGCGTCCCATCAGGGAAAAAACAATTTCCATGATGAATGACAAGGACTACCTGCGCAGCGTAATGGCAATTGGTAAGGAGAAGGCAAGAGCCAGCGCTGCAGCCACCCTGGAAGATGCTCGCAGGGCCGCAGGTGTCAATTACTATTGATTTTTTTGCGGCTCGCATGGAAATTGTTGCCCAACTGTTTGGTGAAAAGTGCTTTTCCCTAACTTGTAGCGCATTGCCGCACCAACAACACTTTTAGTTAGTAAGTAAAAACAGCAAAAAGCCTTATGGCAAAATCGAAGAAGCCGAAACATATTGCGGTGGCCGGAAATATTGGCGCCGGGAAAACAACTCTCACGGAACGACTGAGCAAGCACTACAAATGGATACCGCAGTTTGAAGATGTGGAGCACAATCCGTATCTCAACGATTTCTATGAAGACATGCCCCGCTGGAGTTTCAACCTGCAGATATATTTCCTCAATAGCAGGCTGAACCAGATTCTGGAAATACAACGCGGCAATGAAACAATCATACAGGACAGAACTATTTATGAAGATGCCATGATTTTTGCGCCCAACCTGCACGACATGGGGCTCATGAGCAAACGTGACTTCGATAATTACTTCAAGTTTTTCGAAACGCTGAAAAGCATGGTGCAGCCGCCCGATTTGCTCATTTACCTCAAGGCTTCAGTTCCAACCCTAGTTGGCCAGATCCAGAAACGCGGCCGTGAATATGAAGAAAACATCAGGCTTGATTACCTGAAAAAACTAAACGAATATTACACCCGCTTCATTGAAAGCTACAAGGAAGGCCCCGTGCTTGTGGTGGATGTTGACAAAAATAATTTTGCTGAAACGGAAGAAGACCTCGGTGAAATCATACAGCGAATAGACAGTACGCTATTCGGTTTATTCTAAACTAACAACAACACAAAAAAAGAAATCCTGCCGAATAAATTCGACAGGATTTTCTTATTGGGTAATTACTAATAATCAGTTGACGGAATACTTCAGGACACTGTAACCATACGCTGGTGCAGGCGCCAGAACATTGACAAGTCCAATGCCTTTTGCATACCACGATTGATAAGAAATTACATCAGACCATGTAGTTCCCGAAAGCTGCGCCTGTTCTGTTACTGCAACCTTGATTGTGTTTGTATAAATCTTATTGCCCAGCAATGCATTTACATTAAGGGCACTCAGCACAAAGTGCAAACGAAGTTTGATAGCAGCACCGCTCACTGTAGCGCTTAACTCAGGGCTATACCATTCTGTTCCTACAGCCACATTATCCTTCAGAAAAATGTACTCGCCGTACACAGGCAGGTCTGCAGACCCTGTCACATCAATATCACCAAATTCATAGTACAGGCCGCTTCCCTTGCGGTAAAAACTTGAATCTTTTGCACCCGGAACCGCAGTGGTAAACAGACTATAGCTTTGGCCGGTAACAGGTATGGTGCCGGTAACCCCGGTACTCAATTGAAATGCAGTATCGGCCGGAGTAGCACTTGGATCGTTGGAGATGTAGGTCCACCAACTATTGGTTGTAGTGGGGAAATAATCACCGGTTGTAGCTGTTGCCACCTGGTAAACAGAAACAACAAAAGAGCAGGACGAGGTTTTATATTTCAATTTGAAAGTGAACTGACCGGGGTTGAGTGGTGTGCCATTGCCTTTCAGTGTCACATTGGCGATGCCTGTTGCCGCCACAGAACCCGACCCATTGAAGTAGAAGCCATTCACAGTATCTGAAGTAAGGTAGTAAGTGCCGGTTTTTGTAAAATTCACTTCTACGGTGAGTTTGTTACTCGTATCCAGCAAAATAGCTTGACCGTAAATGCCTGCAACAGTAATGTTGGCGCAAGAGCCCGGGTCGCCGCTAAGAGTGCCTTGGGAAGTGTTAGTAGTATCAATGATTGGCGTATTTCCTGTTTCGTAGCTCAACTCCTTGGTGCAGGAGGCAAACCAGAAACTTGTGACGGTAGCCAGAACCGCGAAGTAGGAAAAACGCATTTTCATCGCAATGTATTTTAAGAAACCTGAACGTCATCCGATGCCGACACATTGGTTTCAACAGTAGGATGCACCGGGTTAATTTCTGCCTTCTTGAAGAAACGATTTTGGAACAATAATATTATAATCAGCCCTATGGAAATACTGGCATCTGCCACATTAAACACCGGGCTGAAGAATTCAAACTCTTCACTGCCCCATACCGGCATCCATTGCGGAAAATGACCGTGTATTAATGGAAAGTACAACATGTCTACCACCTTTCCATGCAGGAAACCGGCATAGCCCCCACCTTCAGGCAGCAACTTTGCAAGGTTTTGCATCATCGGGTCACTCACATCAAAAATGAGGCCGTAAAACATGGAATCAATCAAGTTTCCAACGGCGCCGGCAAAAATCAGGGCGACGCAAACCACAAACCCAGGATGCTCCTTTTTCTTCATGATGTTAGCAATGTAGTATACGCCAAATACTACAGCCGCCATCCTGAAAACGGTGAGGGCCAATTTGCCCCAACTGCCGCTCTGGCCCAGTTTCCAGCCCCATGCCATGCCTTCATTCTCTACAAAGTGAAGCCTGAACCAATGACCAAATACAGGTTGGTCCTGGCCGAGGTAGAAATTTGTTTTGATGTAAAACTTCAACGACTGGTCTATGATCAGGATAACCAGCACAATAAGAAAGAGATAACGTTTTTTCACCGGGAACTTTTGAATTGAGGGCAAATATAACCGGATTGGCCCCTTTGGGTGGAGGGTTCTCGTCTAAAAGAAAATGTAAACACCAAGGAAACCTCACTGTAAACAAACACATAATAGCGGAAAATGCCTGTGTGCATTGTGCCCCCTTGGATGCTTGGCGGTCAAATATCACAACACTGCATTGGCTACCCTTCAAAATACACCCGCTTTACCCGCTGGCTAATGCCGGTCATCATTTCATAGGTAATGGTGCCGCATTGCTTTGCAACAGTGCCAATACTGATATTTTTTCCGAACACTTCCACTGCATCTCCCTCCTGAACATTTGGAATGTCAGTGATGTCGAGCATGGTCATGTCCATACATACCTTACCCAATACCGGCGCCAACTTTCCTTTTACCCACATAGCGCCAACGCCATTGCTCAATGCACGGCGGAACCCATCGGCATAACCTATGCGAACAGTAGCAATAACCGAATCGCGTAGCAACTTCCCGCTCCTTCCGTAGCCTACCGTTTCCCCTCCCTTCACCTTTTTTATTTGGGCCACAGTTGTCATTAACTGCATCACGGGCTGCGTGTTGGCAGAACCGCCGTACAAGCCGACGCCAAGGCGCACCATATCGAAATGAGCAGCAGGATGCCGGGAAATGGCAGCAGTGTTTGCCGCATGGCGCAAGAAGCTGTAGCCTATTTTTTCTTCAAGATTGTTACATGCCTTTGAAAAATCCTGCGCCTGATGTAGGGTAAAAGCATCTTCCTCAGCGTCCTCGCTGGCCACCAGGTGCGTGAAAACCGATTTCACAATGAGTTCCCGCTGCTGAACCAACATTTCAGAAAGTTCATCCATTTCCTCCATACTAAATCCAAGTCGATGCATGCCTGTATCTACCTTAACGTGCACCGGCATGTTGGTGATTCCTTTGCTTCTGCACCATTGCAGCAGTGTTTTCAAAAATTCAAAAGAATACACTTCGGGTTCAAGATTGTATTGCTCTACTGCTTCAAAGGCGGCAGGTTCTGTGTTGAGCACCATCACCGGCAAATGCACACCGGCATTGCGAAGTGCAATGCCTTCATCGACATAGGCCACTGCCAGGTAGTCAACCTTGTTGAACTGAAGTGTTCTTGCAATTTCCGCATCACCACTACCATAGCCAAAGGCTTTTACCATCACCATCAGTTTTGTTTGTGGTGCAATAAGCGAACGATAGTAATTAAGGTTGTGTGACAAAGCCGAAAGATTGATTTCAAGTACCGTTTGATGCTGCTGTGCTTCCAGCAAAGCAGCTATTTTTTCAAACTCATATTGCCTGCCGCCTTTCACCAATATGTCTTCATCATGAAATGCGATAGACGAAAAAGCTTCTGTCAATTCTTTCGTTCCTGCAAAATGAATCACTTCCAACCCTGCATCCGCAAATCCGTGTGCATACAATTTCATGTGCGGACCAACACAAATAAGCCTGGTGATGTTTTTTTGCGCCAGCAAACTCGCCAGTTGCTGGTATAATAAATTCAGGTCATCCCCTTCGGTGCTCAGGTCGCTGAGTATAACCGTGGTTTTTGAATGCCGCGATTGTTGCTGTAAATATTCAATGGCCTGTACCAGCGAAGTGAAATCATTGCTATAACTATCATTCAGCAAATGGCACTGGTGAATGGCACGCTTCCACTGCAAGCGCATATCAAGGTGACGCAACAAAGCAAGGCGTTGGTTAATAGCAGTCTCACTCATGCCCAAATGCAGGCACATGGCAATGCAGTGCATCGTATTTTCAATGCTGGCATCATCTGTAAATGGAACCATGAAATTGAAATGTGCTGCCATGCAAACACATGTTACCAGAGAATGATTATGCTGATGCTGAATGCTTGTTACCTGCATCCACGAACTGGAATGGTTGCTCCAGTCGAGTAACCTGCCGTTGAAACCTGCTGCCATTTCTTTCACACGCAAATCATTGGTGCAGCAAATGAGTAATTCACAATGCTGAAACAGCAGGAATTTTTGGCGCAGCTTATGTTCAGCGTCAAGGAACCCTTCGTTGTGTGCATCGCCCAGCATGGTGAAAATGCCGATAGTGGGCTGAATGACAGCCTCCAGTTTTTGCATTTCACCAGGCTTTGAAATGCCTGCTTCGAAAATGCCTAATTCATGCGCTTCGACCATTTGCCAAACACTTAGCGGTACACCCAACTGCGAGTTGAAACTTTTTGGACTGCGCACTACCTGCCATTCATTTTCCAGCATTTCATACAACCATTCTTTCACAATGGTTTTACCATTGCTTCCGGTAATAGCAACTACCGGGTAGTTGAATTGCTTTCTATGCGTCGCGGCCAATTGCTGCAATGCATCAAGGGTGTTTTCAACCACCACAAATCCAGAACCCTCGAACTGGTTTGCATCCGGCATTTCAGATACAAGAAAACTTCTGACGCCTTGCTGGTAAGCATCCGCCAGAAAGTGATGCCCATTACGACGTTCAGTAGTCAATGCTATAAAAATGGTGGAAGCAGGAAATGCAATTTTACGGCTGTCATATGCAAGAAGGCTGAAGGAATTGTTGGCACCGGTCACACTTCCATTGCTTAAGGAAGCCAATTGATTGAGGGTATAGTTTGCCATCAGTTTCTATTGTTAGCATCATCCTTTTCATCTGCAGGTACACCGGCCCTTGTATGCCTGATGGAATACAACACCGAGCCGCCAAGACAAACCACAATTACGATGAGTGAGATTTCAATGGGAATTTTTACATCTATCAATTCCGCCAGCATCTTCAAACCAATGAACACCAGCACAATGGCAATGCCCTGCTGCAGAAAATCAAATTTGCTGACAGCTCCACGCAGCAAGAAATACAGCGAACGCAAGCCTAACACCGCAAATATGTTAGAAGAGTAAATCACCAGCACTTCAGCACTGGTAAAGGGTATACTTGGATTGTCCCGCACAATAGAAACAACGGTTGGAATACTGTCAACAGCAAACACCACATCTGTAGCTGCAAGCATGACAACTACCAAGAACAAATTGGTGAGAAAAATTTTTCCGTGCAGGCGAATAACATATCGGCCACGTGGCTCGGTATTGCTGATGCGAAACATGCTGGTAAACCATTTGTAAATCCTTGTTTCACCTGGGTTGTATTCTTCTTCTTCCTTTTTTGAAAATAATTTGATGCCCGTATACACCAGGAAAGCACCAAACAAATACAGTAGCCAATGAAACTTATTGATAAGCCCAATGCCAACAGCAATGAAAGCAATGCGAAATACTATGGCGAGCATTATTCCAATGAGAAGAGCCCTGCCGCTGTCTTCCTCACTCACTTTGAAGAATGAAAAAATGAGAATAAACACAAAAATATTGTCAATGCTCAGGCTCCACTCCATCAAGTATGCCGTGAAATATTTGATAGCGACTTTACCGCTCTCCTCAAACCACAAAAAAATAAAGAACAAAGCAGACAGTGATACCCAAAACAAGGTTTGATACAATGCCTTTTTTATAGAAATAACGGTATGCCTTTTGCTTAGGAGTCCCAGGTCGAGTAGCAGTGCCACGGCAATTACAATTCCAAAAACGAGATACGCAACTTCTGTTGTAGACATAGAGTGTTTGTTTTCCCGGAGCGCAAGTTTCAGTGAGGCGCCAGACCACAAAATTACATTATCATGCGCTGCGCCGCCGCCTGATGAATTGGAACAGCAACCAGCCTGCAAACAGCAGTAACAACGGCATGCCAATATTCAGCCATTGCCACAATCCCTTTTCCTTTTCCAGCCTTTGCGGGTCCAGCATGCGTAGTGTAAAATTCTTGCTGCGTGAAGCCATGATGCCCGATTCATCAGTCATGTAATCGATAGTGTTCAGGAAAAAGTTTTTGTTGGCAAACTCATACTGTGTGTATGGATTGGTGCCCATGGCTGAAGGGCCTTCACGGCTGAATCCATTCAACACCCAATCGCCGTCTCCCGTAACCAGCACTTGCCCTTCCTTATTGCCTGAAGCAAGGAAGGGCATGTTATTAGCATTAAGTGAATCCATTTGTTGTGCAGAAATCCGATTTGCAAACAGGCTCCTGAATTTTCCCTTCAGCAAAACTGCCAATGGAATATGCTGCTGTGTAAATGCCGATGCATTTTCGAGTTGCTTCGCAATCTCAACCGTAACTATTACCGGGGCACCTACAAGCCGGCTGGTATTGCTGGTAGTTAGCAAAATATTTTTTTCAATGCCATCTGCCTTCACCGTGTCCACGCTGTTGGGAAACTGCATTACCACTGCATCAAGATTCTTGGCGATGGGATGATTGCTCTGGCTGTAGAGGAGCGGGAAATAAGGCCAGGGCAAAAGTTCAATTTGTGGCTGGTCGCCAATTTTTCCAACGGCCTGCGGAAGCACGTCACATTGCCTGTCCTGTACAAGGTCCTGGTTTATGCGTACGCCGTATTTGAACAGCATGTCTTCCAGTCGCAGGTCACGCCCGTATGCTGTGAAATCCTTTCCGCTGCGAACGAGGCTATCCATGTCGGCATTGAGTGCATCCACTAAAAACATCACCTTTCCACCCCGCATCAGGTACTGGTCAATTTTCAGTTTGTCACCATCACTGAATGGAGCAGATGGTTTCACAACGAGCAACACCTTGATGCTGTCGCTGATGATGGGTTGCCGTTGAAGATTCACTAAGAAGAACCGGTATTTCGCCTGGAGGGTTTGGCTCAGATCATAGGTTTCAGGACCCATGGGTTCGCCGTTGCCGGTAGCGTAAGCAACAATCGGCACCTCCGTTTTGGTAAGCGATTGAATGGCCGATGCAAACAGGTATTCCATTTGTGCCTCGGCGTTGTTGATGGTTTCCAGTTTTGCTGCCTGTTCATTGGGATTCAAAAATCCTTTGTTGCCCTGCCCTTCCAACAAATTCACTGTGGCATAGCGTTCATCAGCTTTCACCAATGCAATGGGGTAATTGAAAACGGCAATTGAACCACTTTTAGTAGCCTCATTTTGTTTTACAGCATTTGCTTTCAGCCATCCCGTCTTCAATGAATCCGGCATCGGGAAACGTGCAGTATCATTTACAAATTCATCGGCGGTTACAAAATCAAAATGAAGATTGCCATTGCTGTAGTTGCGGCAATCATTCAAAAAATCCTGTGTTGCATTTGCAAGTTTTCTGAAACCCGATGGAAGATTGTCTCCTTTGAGCAAAACGGTTACCTGCACCGGTTCCTTTAACTGCTGTAAAAGATTTTTTGTGGGAGCAGTAATGGTGTATCGATTTTCTGCTGTCAGGTCTATGCGAAAATGAAGAAATGTGCTGCCGGCGATCAGCAGCACTGCCACCAGCGGAATGACCAGCCAAAAGAACCTGTTGTTTGAATTTGAATTATTCATGCAGTAATGCTGGTGCTTATTTCCGTGAAATGAGTTGTCGGGTAAACAATAGAAACATGCCGGCAATGGCTGCGAAATACACTGCATCCTGCAAAGCCAGCACACCCCTGCTCACATCGCGGTAGTGGTCATCAATGCCCATTAGCGAAATCCAGTAGCCGGCATTACCCTGCAAAGCGGGAATGGCTGAAACAGCAGTGAATCCTTTGTACATGGCGTAGCACACAAAAGCCGCAAGCAAAAAACTGATAATCGGGTTGCTGGTAAGCGCAGAAGAACAAATACCAATAGCGGTGAAAACTGCCACCAAACAAATTAAACCAATATAAGAGCCAGCAATGGCGCCGCTATCAATACTACCGTTAATGCTGAGCAACTTGATGGTTAACACATAAAAAAAAGTTGGCACCAAAGCAAGCAATACAACTATCACAGCCGCCAGGTATTTTGCGCCTATTATTTTGCTCAATGTCAATGGCCTTGTCTTCAATATTTCCCATGTGCCTCCACGAAACTCATCGCTGAAACTACGCATGGTAACAGCGGGCACAAGAAGCAGCATTATCCATGGCGCCATCTCAAAAAATTTGTCAAGCGTAGCATACCCATAATCGAGTAAACTGGTCTCGGGAAAAACAAAAAGGAAAAGCCCCATGAGCAACAAAAACAAGCCAACAGACAAAAAACCGGTGAGGTTGCCGAAGAATTGTTTCAACTCTTTGAATAATAGTGGCTTCATATGCTGTTACAAATTAACGTCGTAGTGCGCATATGAGTATCCTGCATCTGAACACGTGCAGAACTTTACAAAAATGTAAGGAGCAAACTACCATTACTGAAACCAAAAACCCGGAGCATGTTGCTCCGGGTTTGAAAATTATTCAGTTGAACGATATTAATTAAACAGCGAAACTTTCGCCGCATCCGCAACTCCTGCTGGCGTTTGGATTGTTGAAATAGAATCCTTTGCCGTTGAGGCCATCGCTGAAATCAAGCTCTGTATTCACCAGGTACAAAAAACTCTTCAGGTCGCATACAATCTTCAGGCCTTTATCCTCAAACACCTGGTCCATGGGTTTCTGTTCATTATCGAAATCCATTTTATAGGTAAGTCCGCTGCAGCCACCACCCACAACGCTTACCCTTAAAAAGTAGGATGGGTCAGCGCCAATGCCGGCTTCCGACATCAGGGTGTCAACCTTTTTCTTTGCTTTATCGCTTACTGTTATTGCATTATCCAATGCTACGCTCATAATTCTATCTGCTTTAGATACGTTCGATTTTGGCTCAAAAACCGTTCCGGGGCCGAAAGTACTGCCACTTTGTAAGTTCAATCCTCAATCAAAGGCCAATTTCCCGATTTGAGAAGCAATGTTCCTGAAAGCGCAAAACAGCCCCTAGAGGCTGCTTTGCATTTGATTACTCCTCAAAACGCTATCAATGAATTGCATTTTCTTCAAATTTCAATGCTTCCATCCCGTTCTTTACACGGTAGTCGTTGATGGCAGCCTTTATGGCATCTTCGGCCAATACTGAGCAGTGGATTTTTACTGGCGGAAGGTTGAGTTCTTCTACAATTTCCATGTTGTCAATGGTCAGCGCTTCATCCACCGATTTACCTTTCAGCCATTCGGTAGCCAGCGACGAAGATGCAATGGCACTGCCGCAGCCAAATGTTTTGAACTTGGCATCGGTAATTAAGCCAGATGCTTCATCCACTTCAATTTGCAGGCGCATTACATCGCCGCACTCGGGAGCGCCAACAAGGCCTGTGCCCACATTTTTCTTGCTCTTGTCAAGCGTACCCACATTTTTAGGGTTGCTATAGTGGTCTATTACTTTTTCTGAATATGCCATGATTTTTGAATTTGAAAATTTGAAAATTTTTGAATCTGAAAATTGACTGAAACGATTTGAATTTTATTTCCAAATTGTCTCATTTTCAAATTGCCTAATGATGTGCCCATTCAATCGTGTTTAAGTCAATTCCTTCTTTATACATTTCCCAGAGCGGGCTCATTTCACGCAGCTTAAGTACAGTAGTAGTAACCTTTTCAATGGTATAATCAATCTGCTCTTCGGTGGTGAAACGGCTGAGACCGAAACGAAGTGATGAATGTGCCAGGTCATCACCCAGGCCAAGCGCCTTAAGCACATAGCTGGGTTCAAGGCTGGCGCTGGTGCAGGCCGATCCTGAGCTTACAGCAATATTTTTATTGAAACCCATCATCAGTCCTTCACCTTCCACATATTTGAAACTGATATTGCTTACATGTGGCAAACGGTGATTTGGGTCGCCGTTTACATAAGCTTCTTCCAACTTAACGAGCGCCTGTTCCAGTTTGTCGCGCAGACGGCTGGTGTGGGCTGCATCCTGTTCCATTTCCAGGCGGGCAAGTTCGCAGGCCTTTCCAAAGCCAACGATGCCCGGCACATTGAGGGTGCCGCTGCGCATGCCTCTTTCGTGGCCGCCACCGTCCATTTGGGCTGTCACTTTTACACGTGGATTTTTGCGGCGAACATATAAAGCACCAACACCTTTGGGTCCGTACATTTTATGAGCTGTAAATGCCATGATGTCGATACCATCGGCCTTCACATCCACTGGTATTTTGCCCACTGCCTGCACCGCATCGCTGAAGAATAGCACCCCATGCTTTTTGGCGATGGCGCTTATTTCACGAACAGGCTGTAAAATGCCAATTTCATTGTTGGCATACATGATGGCGATAAGAATGGTGGTTGGCCTGATGGCTGCCTCCAGCTCTTGCAAATCGATACGTCCGTCGGGTTTCACCTCAAGATAAGTAACTTCTGCACCCTGTTTTTCCAGATGCTTGCAGGTGTCGAGCACTGCCTTGTGCTCTATGTTCATGGTAATGATGTGGTTCCCTTTGGCCGAATACATTTCGTATACGCCTTTGATGGCGAGGTTATCACCTTCGGTGGCTCCACTGGTGAAAATGATTTCTTTCGGGTCGGCATTTATAAGTTGAGCAACCTGCTCACGACCATAATCCACGGCTTCTTCCGCCTCCCAACCAAACGGATGGTTGCGGCTTGCGGCATTGCCAAACTTTTGCGTAAAATATGGCAACATTGCTTCCAGTACTCTTGGGTCGCAAGGGGTAGTGGCATTGTTGTCGAGATAAATTGGTAATTGAAGACTCATATTCTGTTTTCTGAATTTTGCTATTAATATTTTTTTGAAACCAGTCTGTTGCTGAAAACCGTACAGACCTTTGAGAAGGAACAACACAAATTTAGCCGGTTTTGTTGCGAGGAGAAAAGCGGCTCCGGCCACTCAGGCCGATTTTCCCCAAATCGTAACAGCATTCAGCGGTAATTTAACAGCCTGTAAAAGGCTAACACATGAATAAGATTGAACACATAGGCATTGCTGTATCCTCGTTAAAAGATGCAATTCCAGTTTATGAGGCTTTACTGAATACCCATTGTTACAAGACTGAAACCGTGGAAAGTGAAAAAGTGAATACTGCTTTTTTTAGAAATGGCCCTAACAAGATTGAATTGCTCGAGAGCTCAGACCCTGAGGGAGTGATTGCCCGCTTTGTAGCAAAAAAAGGTGAAGGCCTGCACCATGTGGCCTTCGATGTGGAAGACATTGAGGCTGAAATGGAAAGGCTGAAACTGACCGGGTTTGTATTGCTCAATGAATCACCAAAAAACGGAGCCGATAACAAACTGGTATGTTTTCTGCATCCAAAAAACACCCATGGGGTGCTCATTGAACTTTGCCAGGAAATGAAATAATAGAAAGCTGCATTCAAGCCAACAGCAAAAAACTGCCAATGAAAAACGTATTAATAATTGTCTTGCTGATGGTAGCCATTGGCAGTTGCAAAACTCCACACAAAAACCATCTAATCACCACTAGTGCCAGTTCCGATTCACTTTACAGGAAATACCAACTTGACAAAATCAGCCTGCCCGCCGGATTTTCTATCAGTGTTTTTGCTGAGGTACCCAATGCCCGAAGCATGTGCCTGGGAGAAAAAGGCACTCTGTTTGTCGGCAATCGCACCGGCGACAAAGTATATGCTGCAGTTGATTCCAATAATGACGGCAGAGCCGATGCTGTCTTCGTTATTGCCTCGGGGCTGAACACGCCAAATGGGGTTGCTTTCCGAAATGGCTCGCTATATGTAGCGGAAATTAACCGCATCCTGCGGTTTGATGATATTGAAAGCAGGCTGGAGAATCCGCCACCCTATTCCGTTGTGTACGATAAATATCCAACCGAAACCCACCATGGTTGGAAGTTCATCGCCTTCGGTCCTGATGGCCGGCTGTATGTTCCCGTAGGCGCTCCTTGCAACATTTGCCTTCCAACCGATCTTGTGTTTGCCTCCATAACCAGCATGAATGCCGATGGCAGCGATATGCAGATTTTTGCAAAGGGCATACGCAATTCTGTTGGTTTTGCCTTTCATCCACAAACGAAAGAATTGTGGTTTACCGATAACGGCCGCGACCTGATGGGTGATGACACGCCTTATTGCGAACTAAACCATGCGCCAAAGCCTGGCATGCATTTCGGATTTCCATTTATACACCAGGGCGATATTCCTGACCCGGAATTTGGAAAGGGAAAAAATCCGGCCGATTACACTGCACCGGCTTTAAAAGTTGGACCGCATGCTGCACCGTTGGGAATGCGTTTTTACACCGGCAGCATGTTTCCTGCTGAATTTACCAACCGAATTTTTATTGCGGAGCACGGCAGTTGGAACCGAACCAAGCCTTACGGCTACCAGGTGAAGATGGCTACACTGCTTAGAGATAGTGTGGTGAAATATGAAAATTTTGCCACCGGATGGCTAAGGCCAGACGACAAGGTGATTGGCAGGCCGGTAGATGTGCTGGTAATGCCCGATGGCGCTTTACTCATTAGCGATGACCAGGGCGGCGCTGTTTACAGGGTGACCTACAAAAAGTAAGGAATTCTCAAAGGCCCAGTTTTTCTACGGCTTGTTGCGCAGCCATCTGGCTGGCATCTTTTTTATTGAAGCCCCGGCCGGCAGCAACCACTTCACCATCAAGCTTAACGCCCACAATGAATAAACGGCGGCCACGCTCCTGTTTTTCTTCCAGCGTTTCAAAATCTATCTGGCGGTTTTGCTTGTTGGCCCAGCCGATCAATTTGTTTTTGATGTTGATGTCCTGTGCCTCCAGGTCATCCAGCAGTATATGTGGCAACACGATTCGCTTGGTTACCCAATGCACCGTTTGCCGGTATCCCTTATCAAGGTAAATGGCACCAACCAGCGCCTCGAGGGTGTTTCCAAAAATCTGGCTATTCTTGAGAGCTGCGTCAATTTTGTTGAAATAGGTAATTTTCTTCACGCCCATTTTCACAGCAATGTCGTTGAGCATCACCCTGTTCACCATTTTGCTGCGCATTTCAGTAAGAAACCCTTCCCCTTTTTTTGGATAACGCATGAACAGGTAGTCTGCTACCACAGCACTGAGGACGGCATCACCAAGATATTCCAGGCGCTCATTGTTTTCTTCAGCGGTGTCCTTTACGGAACGATGACTGAGGGCAATGGTGTACAACTCAACGTTGCCGGGCTTGAAACCCAACACATTTTTCAGTGATTTTCTGAAAGCATCGCGGTGCTTATTTTTTCCAAAAAAGGGAAGTGACCACCTCACACAAATTGTACCTCAGTTTAGTAATGCGACGGCTTGAAATTATTGAAAATCAATGCAATCAAGCCTGAAATTTTTTCACAATCACACAGGCATTGTGTCCACCAAATCCGAAAGTATTGCTCAGTGCCGCATTTACAACCCGCTTTTGGGGCTGGTTGAACGTGAAGTTGAGTTTGGGATCCAGTTCAGGGTCGTCGGTGAAATGATTGATGGTTGGCGGAACCACATCGTGGTTAACAGCCATGATACAGGCAATAGCTTCAATAACGCCGGCTGCGCCGAGGCAGTGGCCTGTCATCGATTTGGTAGCGCTGATATTCAGGTTATAGGCATGCTCGCCAAAAACATGCTGGATAGCTTTTACTTCTGCACCATCACCCAACGGGGTTGAAGTGCCGTGGGTATTAATGTAATGAATGTCGGAAGCAAGCATATCTGCATCGGCAAGGGCTGCCAGCATTACATTGCGTGCTCCCAATCCTTCAGGATGCGGAGCAGTAATATGATAGGCATCGGCACTTGCACCTGACCCGGCTATTTCGCAAATAATGTGTGCACCTCTCTGCACTGCATGTTCCAGGCTTTCAATGACCAGCGCTCCGGCACCTTCACCCATCACAAAACCATCGCGGTCCTTATCATAGGGACGGCTGGCAGTGGCAGGGTCATCATTGCGTTCGCTCAAAGCCTTCATGGCATTGAAACCACCTACACCGGCTTCGCTTATCACCGCCTCTGAGCCACCAGCCAATATCATGTCTGCTTTTCCAGCCCTGATGAGGTCAACTGCTACACCAATAGCGTTGGATGAAGAGGCACATGCACTGGTAACTGCGAAATTGGGTCCACGAAGTCCGTGCCGCATGGAAATCTGGCCAGCGGCAATGTCGAGAATCATTTTTGGAATGAAGAATGGATTGAAACGTGGCGTTCCGTCTCCTTTTGCAAAATTGATTACCTCTTCCTGGAAAGTAATGAGGCCTCCGATACCGCTGGCGAAAATGACGCCACAACGGTCCGGGTTAATATTGTCCTTGTTAAGCCCTGCATGCGCCATTGCCTGGTCGCTTACCACCAAAGCCAATTGGCAATAGCGGTCTATTTTGCGGGCCTCCTTACGATCGAGATAGTTCTGCGGGTCGAAATTCTTGAGTTCACAGGCAAACCTGGTCTTGAATTTTGAAGCATCAAACAGAGTAATCGGGGCTGCACCACTCACACCGGCAAGCATATTATTCCAGGTATCTTCCACTGTATTGCCCAGTGCGCTTAATGCCCCAATACCAGTTACAACTACGCGTTTATGACTCATACGCAAGGATATTCATAATAAAAAATGGGGAACACACCTACGGTTTGAATCCAGTAAGGGGTGTTCCCAAAATTGGTCGGAGAAATATTATTACTTGGCGTGCTCTTCCAGGTAGGTAACAGCCTGTCCAACAGTAGTAATAGTCTCTGCTTGTTCATCAGGAATGGAAATGTTGAATTCTTTTTCGAACTCCATTATCAATTCCACAGTATCCAGTGAATCAGCGCCGAGATCATTGGTGAATGAAGCTTCGTTTGTTACTTCTGCTTCGTCAACACCCAGTTTGTCGACAATTATTTTTTTCACTCGGGTTGCGATGTCGCTCATGGTATGAGATTTTAGTACCGGGCAAAAATATACTTTTTGAGATACAAACAAATACAAGCGAAAGAAATGTGAGAAATTGCGCACAATGCAACATACAATTGGTGACGTATGCCACAAAATACCGGCATCTAAGTCTGCTAACAAATGCTTTACAGTATCCGATTTTCAAAAGCCTTAAATTCGCTCCTCTTTTGCTATCCGCAGGTTAGGCACACACCGTACACTCATTTACAAATCTCGATTTCAAGCGGTGGTAAACAGCATTAATCAGCCGGTACTGATATTCCAAAAAAGCAAGGGTGCACAACACGCAGGCGCCAAAGCAGTCCGGCCCAACCAAGATTTAAAGTGAAAGCAATTATACCGGTTGCGGGTGCAGGTACCAAATTAAGACCGCACACCTATACGCAGCCAAAAGCATTGATTCCCATAGCCGGCAAAACAATACTCAGTTTCATTGTCGACCAATTGCAGGAAGCCGGCATCAAGGAGTACATTTTTATTGTTGGATACCTTGGAGAAAAGATCCAGGAATATGTAAAGAATGCCTATCCTCACCTTATTACTCATTTCGTTTACCAAAATGAACGGCAGGGAACAGGGCATGCCATTCAACTTACACGCAGCCTTGCTGGCGATGATGAGTTGATTGTTGTTTTGGGCGACACCATTGCTGAATTTGATGTGAAGGAAGTGGTAAACAGCCCGTTCAGCATGCTGGGCATCAAGAAAGTGGACGACCCCCGAAATTTTGGTGTAGCCGAACTGGATGACGAAGACATGGTGGAGCGAGTGGTTGAAAAACCAGCTATCCCCAAAAGCAATATGGCATTGGTGGGTATTTACAAACTGAAAGAAACAAAGCTCTTGTTTGAATGCCTGCGCCAATTGCTCACGGAAAATATCAAGACGAATGGTGACTACAACCTTACCGATGCCTTGCAATGCATGATTTCAAAGGGCGCCAAATTCAAGGCATTAAGGGTAAAAAGCTGGTACGACTGCGGCAAAAAGGAAACCCTTCTCGAAAGCAATGCTACCCTTTTGAAAAAACAAGGTGGAAATGTGAATGCCGTTTCACACCACTTTGAAAATACCATCATCATTCCTCCTGTAAGCATAGCGCCGGGCTGCACCATAAAAAATTCAATTATTGGACCGCATGTGGCTGTTGGCAGCAATACCACTGTGAATTACAGTATCATTCGCGACAGCATCATTGGCTCGTATACACATTTATTTGAAGTGGTGCTCGACAATTCATTAATTGGCAGCGATGCTAGTGTGAAAGGCCTGAGCCGGAGCCTCAACATTGGCGACAATACTGAAATTGATTTCGGGTAAGGTTGTTTGACTTTCTGATCTGCAATTGTGGTTTGTAAAGACAATTCCTGCCTTCAATGGGTGCCTTCCCACCCTGCTGGCATTTCAACCTGTCAACATATCCGTTTTCCAACCATCCAGCCTAACTTCCCTGCATGAAAAACAGGGTGACAGACCTTTTCAACATTGAATTTCCCATCATCCAGGCTGGCATGATTTGGGCCAGTGGATGGCGCCTAGCAAGTGCTGTAAGCAATGCCGGCGGTCTTGGACTCATTGGCGCAGGCAGTATGTATCCCGATGTTTTAAAACTGCACATCACCAAATGCAAGGCTGCCACCAACAATCCATTTGGTGTAAATCTTCCGCTACTTTATCCTGACCTCGACAAACACATTCAAACTATTATCGAAGAAAGGATTCCCATTGTTTTTACCAGTGCCGGCAATCCTAAAACATGGACGGCATTGCTGAAAAGCCATGGTATTACGGTGGTTCATGTGGTCAGCAGCAGCCGGTTTGCTGTGAAATCACAGGAAGCAGGATGCGATGCGATTGTGGCCGAAGGGTTTGAAGCTGGTGGCCACAACGGCCGCGAAGAAACTACTACCATGGTGTTGGTTCCTGCTGTTGTGCAGTCAGTTTCCATTCCTGTTATTGCAGCTGGCGGCATTGCTACCGGTGGGCAAATGGCTGCTGCATTTTGCTTGGGTGCCGAAGCAGTTCAGGTTGGCAGCCGTTTAGTAGCCACGCCCGAAGCTTCCAGTCACCAGCATTTCAAAGATGCTATCCTTAGGACAAATGAAGGAGATACCAAACTATCGCTGAAATCATTGACACCTGTACGCCTGATGAAAAATGCATTCTTCGAACAGGTGCAGCAAGCGGAAGACCGCGGTGCTTCAAAAGAAGAATTGTCGGCTTTGTTGGGCAGAGGCAGGGCCAAAAAAGGAATGTTCGAGGGCGACCTTGATGAAGGAGAACTCGAGATAGGCCAGGTGAGCAGCCTTGTAATGGAAATAAAACCAGCGGCAGAGGTAGTGGCAGAAATCTGGAACGACTTTCAAAAAACCGTTGTCGCATTGCAACAAATCAAGGAATGAATCTGAATCTGTATCCTTCGAATCTCAAATTTGAAATTTCAAATCTCTAATGCTCTTTAAATGTCTTTGAAAGTAATTGCCTTCGATGCCGATGATACCCTTTGGGTGAACGAGCCCTATTTCCGCGAAACTGAAGAAAAGTTTTGCGCTTTGCTCGAAGACTATCTTCCTCACCACACCATCAACCAGGAACTGTTCAAAACAGAGATGCAAAATCTTGCGCTGTATGGTTATGGCATCAAAGGCTTTATGCTCAGCATGGTGGAAACGGCATTGCGCATTTCCAACAATACCGTAAGCAATGTGGTGATTGAAAAAATAATCGGCTACGGCAAAGACCTGCTGGAAAGGCCTATTGAGCTACTCGATGGCATTGAAGAAGTGCTAAACATCCTGAAACCGCATTACCGTTTGGTGGTAGCTACTAAAGGGGACCTGCTGGACCAGGAACGCAAACTGAAGAAAAGCGGACTCGAATACTACTTCCACCACATCGAAATCATGAGCGATAAGCAGGAATCAGATTTCAGCAAACTCATCCGCCACCTCGACATTGCACCTGAGGAGTTCATGATGATTGGCAACTCGCTGAAAAGTGACATCCTGCCGGTGCTGGCGCTGGGTGGACACGGCGTGCATGTGCCATTTCACACAACATGGGTACACGAAAAAATAGAACATGAAGTGCATCATCCCAACTTTCGCGAAGTTGCGCATGTCCATGATATACTTCCAATCCTGCTTCCTTAGTAAACAGGATGAAGATTTTGCTCAATGATAAATAAGCACCTGTTGCAGATAGGTATTGGCTAATAAAAAGATGGAGAATAATCAATGCCAAACACCGCATTCAAAACCTCACTGCGCCTACCCTTTACCTCACGCCTTTCTCAGTGTCCACTTCCACATTTCTTTCAGCGTTACTTTTTTGCCGTACAGCAAAATGCCGGTGCGGTAAATTTTTGCGCTTAGCCAGGTAACCAGCAAGAAGCCTGCAATGAGTGATAACATGCTCAGCCCGAGTTGCCAGTAAGGCACTGTGCCGGGTACACCAAAGGGTAATCTTGCCATCATTACAATGGGCGAAAAGAACGGAATGATACTTGCCCAGGTAGCCAAAGAACTTTCGGGCTGAGTGATAGCATTCATCATAATGATAATGGCAAGTATGATGGGTAGTGTTATGGGAAACATGAGGCTTTGCGCATCCTGCGGGTCTTCGTTCACAGCACTGCCCACTGCTGCAAAAAGGGCTGCATAGAAAAGATAGCCAAACACGAAGTAGAAGAGGAAGCAGCCGATGATAAGTGGCCAGTTCACACTGCTGAGTGTAGCCTGTGCTTTTGCAAACGCCATCACTGCATCGTTGCTCTGCGCCGACATGCCGCCGCCCCCGGGCATATTATGGTTTGCATCGTTCACCTGCGCCATGATGTCGTGTGGAATCATGGCATTCATGGCCGATGTCAGCGTCATGATTAAAACAATCCATAGAATAAATTGGGTAACGCCGACGGCGCCAATGCCAATAATTTTTCCCATCATTAATTGTACGGGACGCACACTGCTCACCACCACTTCGGCAATGCGGTTGGTTTTTTCTTCCATTACGCCACGCATTACCATAACACCATACAAGAACAGGGTTATATAAATCAGAAATCCGGCAAAATAGCCTACCCCATAAGCCACACCACTATTGCCTTCCTTCACGCCGGCGCCTGCTTCCAGCACCAAGTTATCGAGCCCGGTTTCCTGTGCCTGGTGCTTAATGGAATCGTAAGTGGCCCTTGAAATGCTGCCCATGCTGGTGATAAGCCGTGTCTCAATGGCCTCGTTTATTTTGTTTCGAATGCTTTCTTCAGAAACAATGCTGAGGTTTTTGCGACTGTAAATTTTAAAACGGTCTGTATGGTTCATCCCATTCTGTGGAGCCAACAGCAGTGCGGAATAACCCTTATCGAGCCACGAAGTATCGGCAGCCGGCAGGAACTCAAACTTTATTTTGCTGCCCGATTGCAGGAATTCCTTCAGCGTGCCCTCTTTGTCAACCACTGCAATAGTTTCCTTCTTAACGCTTTTCACGGTAATGAAAATGACCGCCCCTATGATTACTACAAACATCAATGGCATGAGGAATGTACTGAGAAGGAAGGTTTTGTTTCTTACCCTCGTAATGTATTCGCGGCGTATGATGAGCAATATTTTTCGCATGGAATATGTTGAGTTGAAAGGATGAACAAATCAATGAACGACTGGTATGGTCAGACTGTAGTGCTTTGCTGGAACTGCCTGGCTGTGGGCGACCCTTCCACCAAGCGGATGAAAATTTCATTCAGCGAAGGCAGCAATTCATTAAAAGATTGCACCTGCTGGCCGTTTTCCATGAAGTACCTGAGCACATCATTATTCATAGTGCCATCGGCAAGTTTAATAGTAGTGGCGAGCGGTGTCTGTTTTACCACATCGAACAAAGCAGTCACCGGCAGCGTCGCTTCGGCTTTTGTGCCTACCGCAAAAAGGTGTTCCTTAAAATCCTGTTTCACTTTGGCTACGGTGCCATCCAGAATCTTGCGGCCTTTATCTACCAGGATAATGTGGTCGCAAATTTCTTCTACCTGCTCCATGCGGTGGGTTGAAAAAATGATAGTGGAGCCTTCGAGCGAAAGCCTGTAAATCTCATCTTTTATCAGGTTTGCATTCACCGGATCGAGGCCGCTGAAAGGTTCATCGAGAATGATAAGCTTGGGCCTGTGCAACACAGTGGTTACAAATTGCAGCTTCTGGCTCATGCCTTTGCTCAGGTCTTCCACCTTCTTGTTCCACCACGATTGCATTTCCAGTTTTGTAAACCATTCTTTGATCGCAGCCATCGCATCGGCGCGACGCATGCCTTTCAGTTGCGCCAGGTACAAAGCCTGTTCACCAATCTTCATCTTCTTGTACAAGCCACGTTCTTCGGGCATGTAGCCAATATTGATGATGTCTTTTACCGGGTCGAATTTTCGTCCATCGATAAGCACAGACCCTTCATCGGGAAGAAATATGCCCGTAATCATGCGAATCAAAGTGGTTTTGCCTGCCCCGTTTGGACCCAGCAAACCAAATATGCTGCCGCGGGGAATGGAGAAAGAAATGTCATCAACGGCCTTTTGGGTAGCAAACTGTTTGGTAAGATGCTGTACTTCGAGAATAGCCATAATAAATGGATAGGTTGGGGGATGAAGATATGAATGACTTCAGATAAAAGAAGGCAACTTGATGAGCGGAAAAAAACCTGATTTCAATGCCTGAAAATGAAGGCAAGCGATACAGCAATGATTTTCAGGCAAGAGCAGCAATGGCTTTCAGCACGGTGTTTTCACCATCCATGGCAGCACTTACAATGCCACCTGCATATCCTGCACCTTCAGCACAGGGATACAAATTTTTCACTTGCGGATGTTGGTGCGTTTCAGCATCACGAGGAATACGCACTGGTGAGGACGTTCGGCTTTCAGTGGCTACCAACACAGCCTCATTGGTAAAATAGCCTTTCATTTTCTTGCCGAATGCCACAAAGCCTTCACGCAAGGTTTGTGCAACGAAGGAAGGCAGTACCGCGGCAAGGTCGGCAGCCTGTATACCGGGCAGGTATGAACAACCGGGCAATGACGGCGAAGACTTGCGTTGCACAAAATCAATCATCTTTTGCGCTGGAGCCACCAGTTTGCCACCTCCTGCTGCATAGGCTTTCCGTTCTACATATTGCTGAAAATACATCATCCCCAATGGGCCTTTGAGTACTTCGGCGTTCTGGTGCACTACTTCTGAAAAATCCTGCGGCACTGCCAACAAATCATTCTGCCTTATTTCAACCACCATGCCACTGTTGGCATAGGGATTATTGCGCTTGCTGGGACTCCAGCCATTCACGACAATTTCACCCGGAGCAGTAGCGGCCGGAGCGATAATGCCGCCCGGGCACATGCAAAAAGAATACACGCCGCGGCCCTGTGCCTGGTGCACAAGGCTGTAAGATGCAGGCGGCAAATGTTCGCTGCGCACCAGGCAATGATATTGCGCGGCATCAATAATCGTTTGCGGATGCTCAGCACGTACGCCTAATGCAAATGGTTTTGATTCAATATGAATTCCCTTGTTCAGCAGCATGCTGAATACATCGCGGGCCGAATGGCCGGTTGCAAGCAAAACGGCATCTGCTTTGAGATGATCTTCCTGATTGATGACTACTCCTTCAACAATATCATTCCGCATGAGCAGGTCTGTAACCCTGCTGTTGAATTGTACTTCGCCGCCACAGGAAATAATCTGTTCACGGATGGCAGTGATGATATGTGGCAGTTTGTTGGTGCCAATATGCGGATGCGATTCGTACAGAATTTTTTCATCGGCCCCAAAATGAACCAGTAAATGGAGGATTCGGTTCACATCTCCACGTTTGGTACTGCGGGTATACAGTTTTCCATCGCTGTAGGTACCGGCGCCACCTTCCCCAAAACAGTAGTTACTGTCGGGGTTCACCTCACCTTCTTTGTTCAGGGTGGCCAGGTCGCGGCGTCGGCTGCGCACATCCTTACCACGCTCCAGTACAATGGGTTTAATGCCCTGTTCCAAACAACTTAGTGCGGCAAACAAACCCGCCGGACCTGCACCAATAATAATTATCCGGTGCGCTGCGTGGTGAACATCTTTAAAATGAAAAGCCTGCGAAGGCCTTTGCCGGAAAGGTTCGCCGATAAATGCTTCCAGTTGCAGATTAATCCAAATGGTTTTGCTACGGGCATCAATAGACTGCCGCAAAACATAATAACCGGTGACATCATTCGCTGAAACACCTGTGGCGGCTGCAATGGCGGCTTTTACACAACTGGCATCGGCCACCTCGGTTGGCAACAGTCTCAGGTTCAGTGGTTTCTGCATGCTTTGATGTTCAGGTTTCTATCCTAAAAAATCACATAGGCTTCACAAAACTAAAATGGCAGGTCATCAATGACTTCATCCGGAGAAGGCGGGTCAATAAAGTTGGTTGGCATGTCCTGCCCAGTATGCTGCTGTGCTGAGGGCACAAAGTTTTCGATGCGCCATGCATCGAGATTAGTGATGAAATTTTCACGACCATCTTTCACCCATTTGGTGCCTTTTATATTGAAATGAACCTTTACTTCATCGCCTTCCTTCATTTTGTCAAGGATGGCTGTGCGGTCCTGCACACATTGAAACTTGATGTAGTTGGTAATGGACCGGCTACCGATATCCTCGGTTTTTTCTACTACAAATTCCCTTGTTTTGAAAGTTTCGCTACGCTGAATAATGCTGTAAATCTTAGCAATCTTGCCTGTGAGTTCGTATGCCATGAATTGATATTGGATAATAGGCCTTGGGGCCAGTTTGAAATTTTAAAAAAAATCGTTGGCAAATTGCCAAATATTTTTTCAAATAAAGATCAAATCTACATGCAATTTTTCTTTTGAATTTTTATTGCTTTGCGCCCCCGGAAAAGCGCAAGGGCGCTATATTGGTCAATTGTATCCTTTCCAAAAATGAATAATACATTTCGCAGCCTGCTGCTCATTCATATTGCCATTTTTTATGCCTGCGCACCTTCGCTGTACAAACCGGAACAGGTGCAGTACAGCAAGTACGATGTGAAGCCGGGAAGGCCAAAAGACTCTTCACTGGTGAAACTCATTGCACCTTATTCGGCAGAAATTAACCGAACCATGAACGATGTTATTGGCACCCTGACTGTAACACTGGAGAAAAAACCAGATGAAAACAGCCTTGGATTCCTGATGACAGATGCAATGCTTTCGCAAAGCCAGGAAAAATTTTCAAAAAAAGTTGACCTCGCATTTACCAACTACGGAGGCATCAGAACCAACAGCATGCAACCCGGCAAAATCACCAATGGCTCCATTTACGAACTCATGCCATTCGACAACCTGGTAGTGTTGCTCACCATGAATGGCGAACAACTGCAATTGCTGATGAATCACATTGCATCGCGAGGAGGCTGGCCCGTGAGTGGAGCCAGCTATACCATTCAAAACAAAATGTCCAGCAATGTATTGATAGGAGGCCAGCCGGTTGACAAATCGAAATCATACGTTGTTGCATTATCAGATTACATAGCCAATGGCGGCGACGATTGTACCATGCTCATAAATATGACGCAGGAAAAAAATGGTTACCTGCTTCGCGATGCCATCATCGACTATGTGAAATCGGAAACAGCAAAAGGCAAATCCATTGGAATGCCCACCATGCATCGTGTACAGATAATTAAGTAAATGAAATTCATGAACAGAAGGAAATTTTTGTTACAAGGAAGTTTCGCTGCAGGAGCATTAGTAGCGCCTTCATGGTTGCATGCCAAAGAAGCAGGTGCCCCCATAAAACTTGTGATACTGCATACCAATGATGTACACAGCAGGCTCGAACCTTTTCCCATGGATGGTGGCCGCAACCAGGGCATGGGCGGCGTAGTGGCAAGAGCAGAACTCATTCAGCAAATACGTGCAGAAAATGAATTGGTGTTGTTGCTTGATGCCGGCGATATTTTTCAGGGTACTCCTTATTTCAATGTATACAAAGGAGAACCGGAAATAAAAGCCATGACAGCCATGCAGTATGATGCTTGCACCATTGGAAACCATGACTTTGATGCCGGGCTTGAAAATTTTGCATTGCAAATGCAACAGCATGCAAACTTTCCACTCATTATTTGCAATTATGATTTTGCAGGAACTCCCATGGAGCACAAGTATTTGCCGTACAAAATTTTCAAGAAAGGAAAATTGAAAATTGGTGTATTGGGTGTAGGCATAGAATTGCAAGGCCTTGTGCCAACAAACCTTTATGGAAAAACTGTTTACCAGGATCCAATTCAGAAAGCAAACGAAACAGCGTATCAATTAAGGCATAAAGAGAAATGCGATATGGTCATTTGCCTTAGCCACCTTGGATACCAATACAAAGAATCGAACAAAGTATCTGATAGAATTTTAGCATCAGAAACAGACAACATCGACCTTATCATTGGCGGACATACCCATACATTCATGAACGAACCTGAGGTTTTGAAAAATAAAACCGGTGGAGAAGTAGTTATTAATCAGGTAGGATGGGCCGGCTTGGTTTTGGGCAGGTTGGATTATTATTTTGACACTGTTAATAAGAAAAATTTCTTTAAGTCAAGAGCAGTACCTATAGAGAAAAAAACAACGAACTAAAAAATTTTTTTTTCAACAGAAAGAGTTGATATTCGCTTTCTACGTAGTTATTTTTTGATGAAGGAAAACTTCCCTGAAATAACACCACCAACCGCGGCCAAAAAATCATTACTCTACATAAATTGCTATAGGAAGAAATGACTACAACTTGCGAAACAGTTTGGAATAATTGTCTGGAAATAATTAAAGACATCGTTGATTGGCAACATTTCAAAACCTGGTTCGAACCCATTGCTCCTGTTTCACTTAATAACAAGGTCCTCACCATACAGGTTCCCAGTCAATTTTTTTATGAATATATTGAAGAGCATTATGTAAACCTGCTTGCCAAAACGCTGAAACGCGAACTGGGTAAAGAAGCACGTTTGGAATACCGAATCATGGTGGACAGTGGCAACAACAAGCATCAGCCGCAAACTGTTGACCTGCCTACCAGCAACATCAAATTGTATAACAACAACGTAATGGACTTTCCCCTGGTGACGACAAATCCTGTTAAGAATCCGTTTGTAATTCCGGGCCTCAAAAAGATCCAAATCGATCCGCAACTCAACCCGGTTTACACCTTCGAAAGTTTTATTGAAGGCGATTGCAACCGCGTGGCTCGCCGGGCAGGAAAAACAGTAGCCGACAAACCTGGTGCTAACTCATTTAATCCACTCGTTATTTATGGTGGAGTTGGGCTTGGAAAAACACACCTTGCACAAGCCATTGGAAACGAAGTAAAAAAACAGCATCCCAACAAAGTGGTGTTGTATGTGAGCAGCGAAAAATTCATCAACCAGTTTCAGGATCACAGCCGCAACAACGCCATTAACGACTTCATACACTTTTACCAGCTCATTGATGTACTGATCATTGATGACGTTCAGTTTTTTGCACGTGCCGAAAAATCGCAGGATGCATTCTTCGCTATTTTCAATCACCTGCACCAGAGCGGCAAACAACTTGTTCTCAGTTCCGACAAGGCACCCAAAGATTTGGATGGCCTGCAGGAAAGACTGCTGAGCCGCTTTCGCTGGGGATTAAGTGCCGACCTGCAAATGCCTGACTACGAAACAAGAATTGAGATACTGGAACGTAAAATGAAAAACGATGGCCTCGATATGCCTCGTGAAGTAGTTAAGTACCTGGCCTACAATATTAATACCAACATTCGCGAACTCGAAGGAGCACTCATCAGCCTGTTGGCTCAGTCATCGCTCAACAAGCGTGAAATTGACCTCGAACTCGCCAAGAAGGTTTTGCGCAACCACATCAAAACCAGCAGCAAGGAAATTACCATTGAGAACATCCAGAAAATGGTATGCGAATATTTCGACGTTCCGTATGAAAAACTGCAGCAAAAAACCCGCAAACGCGAAATTGTGCAGGCCCGCCAGATAACAATGTACCTGGCAAAAGCATTCACCAAAAATTCTTTGAAAACCATTGGTGAACATTTTGGTGGCCGTGACCATACTACTGTTATCCATAGTTGTCAAACAGTGAAAGACCTGATGGACACTGACAGTGTCTTCAAAGAAAATGTGCTTGAACTGACTCAAAAAGTTCAGCTTGCTGCACTCTGATACTTCAACTAAACATACAATCAGGAAAGGCGGTCTATATGGGCCGCTTTTTTTATGCAGCCACCTTTTACGCAATTCTCCCTTTCCTGTTACCTTGAAACCTACGCCTTATGCACCAAACCCTGCAGCAGGTTAATTATGGTTAAAGCCTTAAACCTCACTTCATTACCAGCGTCTTTACTATGATTTTACAAACACAAAAACATTGAATTATGAAAAAGCTATTCTTCATGCTGTTTACACTTGTGGTTGCAGCTGCAGCTATGTCACAGCCCACACCTATGCATCGTGGCCATGGTAAACCCGGCCAGGGACCTGGAATGCAAAATATCAATATGACAGAAAGCCAGAAGGCTGAAATGAAAAAACTAAACGAATCCTTTCGCCAAAAGATGCAGGATTTGAATAAGAAGGAAAGCATCACTGTGAAACAACAACGCGACCAGCGAGAAGCGTTGATGAATGCACACAGGAAAGACATGGAAAAAATTCTGACACCCGAGCAGAAACAGCAACTGGCAAAAAACCGGGATGAACACCATGCCCAGCAAAAGGAAATGATGGAAAAAAGAATTGATGATGCAAAATCAAAATTTGGCCTGAGTGAGCAGCAAGTGACCTCATTAAAATCGCTCAACGGCAAGACAATGGCTCAAATGAAAGCACTTCACGAAAACCAAAGCCTTGACCGCATAGCCCGGAGAGATCAAATGGCATCTATCATGGAAGCACACAAAACAGAAATGAGCAAGATTCTCACAAAAGATCAGCTGCAGCAGTGGAAGGAAATGCAACCTCCGCATATGATGAAGGGCGGTGGCGGTCCTGGAAGAGGCCCCGGCCCCGGCGGACACAAAGGATTTGAAAGTTGACAGTTTGGTATTGATTGACAAAACTGAAAGGACGAAGGGGCAACCCATCGTCCTTTTTGTTTGCTGGGGATATTAAAGGCATCTTTGCACTCATCATACATTCAAATCATTTTCATTTCCATGGGCAATTTCGACAAGTTCAAAAACCAGGAGCCAAAGGGCGCAAAAAAGAAGGAAGCGTTACGCCAGGAAAAGAAAAAAGAAAGGGTGGAGCGCAATGAGTATTTCAAGGAGAAAGCCCGCAGCAAAAAAATGGGAACAACACCTGCCAGTACTTCAAATACCGGCAAGAAACCAGAACCCCAAAAAACTGTCCCTGAAAAAAAACCATTGACAGCAAAATCCTCCAAGCCAATAGCGCCGCCAGAAAAAGCTGAATCCATAGATGCAAACATGCCGCTTAATAAATACATAGCGCATGGAGGAATTTGCAGTCGACGCGATGCCGCCACTTTAGTTAAGGAAGGCAAGGTAAAAGTGAATGGAGAATTGGTATTGGAGCCATCGTACAAAGTTCAGGAAGGCGATGTGGTAACAGCTTCAGGAAAAAAGGTAGTTCCGCAACGCAATCTTGTTTACATCCTTCTCAACAAGCCCAAAGACTATATCACCACGCTGGAAGATGAAAAAGGTAGAAAAACAGTGCTCGACCTGGTGAAGAGTGCTACTACCGAAAGGATTTACCCGGTTGGCAGGCTTGACAGAAATACGACAGGCGTTCTGCTACTGACCAACGATGGCGAACTTGCACAGCAATTGACACATCCGCGTTACCAGGTCCGCAAGATTTACGAAGTAACCCTTGACAAGCCTGTTGTGAAAGCCGACCTCGACAAACTCGTCAGTGGCCTCACCCTGGAGGATGGATTCATTGCTGCCGATGCTGCAGCCTATGCGCATGCTACTGACAAGAGTGTAGTAGGCGTAGAAATACACAGTGGAAAAAACCGAATCGTTCGCCGCATGTTTGAGCAACTTGGCTACGATGTAAAAAGCCTTGACCGGGTGCTGTTTGCCAACCTCACTAAAAAAAATGTTGAAAGAGGCAGATGGCGTTTTCTTGCAGAAAAGGAAATAAGGTTGCTTAAGTATTTTCAGAAAAGCAAAAGATGAAAATAGCAATAGCCGGGGCCACGGGACTTACAGGTTCCGAATGTTTGAAAATACTCCTGCAATTACCTGGGGTTGAGAAAATTTATGCCATTGGCAGAAGGCCCACAGGCATTGTGCATACAAAACTGGAGGAAGTGTTGCTGGTGAATAACGAACTCGCCATCCAATTAAAAGTGGATGCATTTGTTTGTTGCCTGGGCACTACCATGAAAAAAGCCGGAAGCCGGGATGCTTTCGAAGCTGTTGATTTACATCTGCCACTTCATCTTGCAAAAGTTTTACATGATCATGGTTGTAGCAAAGCAGCCATCGTTTCAGCAATGGGCGCAAACAGTAAATCAGCCATTTACTATAACCGCATTAAAGGCTTGATGGAAGAAGGCATGAAACAAACAGGATTTGAAAGCCTGCATTTGCTCCGGCCTTCTATTATCGAAGGCGAACGCAAGGAGAAAAGGAGCGGCGAAAAATTGGGAATGGTGGTTATTAAATTTTTAGAGCCTCTTATGGTTGGTTCTTGGAAAAATTACCGTTCAATCAAAGCCTCAGAAATTGCAAATTGTTTGGCCGCCTGCATATTAGGCAATGCAAAAGGTCAATTCACTTATCTTTCCGAAAG
>JBBIOQ010000006.1:0-16947 GCA_037443285.1 Sphingobacteriales bacterium
GACAGGTCATTCTTGGTGCAACCCGCCAAAAGCATAAGGCCCGCAATGGCATAAACATTTAATTTCATGTAGGTGTGATTTAATAACACAATGATAAAGCCATTGGGGTATTCGGGAGTTTGACAATTGTCAAATTCGGAATAGTTCCCTGCTTTGCTGCTACAGACAATTAAAATAAATCTGAACAAGTTGGCCGGAAGATCATCTTGCACCTCGGTTATATGTTCTTATTCGGCAACCTGGCAGGCATCCAACGCCTTTTGTACCTGCTGTATATTTCATGAAGCACATGAGCATTCATCGCTTTGCAATATGTTTCCTTTTTTGCCCCATTCTATTCAGGCAATTCATCAGTGCCGGTTGTGTATTATATGCCGGTTTTGGCAGCGTTTGTTAATCATAACCAACGTGTGCAGCCAACGCAATAATTTAGCGGCCTAAACTTTTTACTTTTTGAGCAGCGTAAAAAAACTGGCAGGCCAAACCCTGTGGTACGGAGTACCCACCATTGCCAGCCGGTTTCTCGGGTACATTCTTTCCATTTTTCTTTTCAGGTGGTACGGCCCTACTGTTACGGCCGATATCACACAGGTGTACGCCCTCATTCCCTTCCTCAACATCCTGTACACCTACGGCCTCGAAACGGCATATTTCCGCTTCAGCGCCGTTACAGAAGAAAGGAAACTGTTCAACACACTGAGCATGTCCATACTCAGCAGCACCGTGCTGTTGTCTGTCCTGTTGTTGTTTTTTACCGGCCCGCTTGCCGAGTTCACCTCCTTGCAGGATAAGCCTGAGTATTTCAGGTGGATGATTTATGTGCTCTTTTTTGACACGCTTTCTGTCATCCCCTTTGCAAGGCTGCGCCAGCAGGAGCGCCCACGCAAATACGCCTTTGTCAAGGTGATGAATGTGCTGCTCACGGTGCTCATCTCTGTGTATTACCTGCGCATTGCCCCCGACCTGTATGCGAAGAACCCACATCATCCACTACTCTTGTTGTACAACCCCGACATTGGCATTGGGTACTACATTATTGCCAATGCCGCATCCAGCGCCATCACGCTTGTGTTGCTTTGGGATGAATGGAAAGGTTTTTCTTTTTCCTTCGACAAAGTGTTGTGGAAGGAGGTGCTGCGCTATTCCTATCCATTAATCATCGTGGGTTTTGGCGGTATGATTAATGAAATGCTAAGCCGGCTGGTATATAGCTATGTGCTGCACTTGCCTATGGAAGAGGAAAAAAGACAACTGGGCATTTTTGGCGCCAGCTACAAAGTGGCGGTGCTCATCACCATGTTCATCCAGGTGTTCCGTATGGCTGCCGAACCGTTTTTCTTTAAACATTCAGTGGAGCAGAATGCACCAAAGACCTATGCACGGGTGATGAAATTTTTTGTGATTGCCTGTGCCCTCATGTGGCTGGGCATTGTGCTGAACCTTCCTTTGATTGCCAGCCTTGCCTATGGCAAAAACTACGGTGCATATAAAGAAGGTGTGGGCATCATTCCTATCCTGGCCATGGGCAGCGTTTTCCTGGGCATTTACTACAACCTGAGCATTTGGTACAAGCTCACCAACCGCACCTGGCACGGCGCATGGATTACCATAGGCGGCGCCGTCATCACCATAGTGCTCAACATTTGGTGGATACCACTTTTCGGCTATCACGGCAGCGCCTGGGCCACCTTCATCTGTTATTTAACCATGATGCTGGTGAGTTACTTCCTGGGTCAGCGCTATTACCCTGTGCCGTATTTGTGGAAGAAATACACAGCCTATTTACTGATAGCATTCCTGTTGTACATGGTTTTCAAATTTGGAGTCCTGCAACTGTTTTCGCGGCTGCTGTACCAGGAATTGGCAGGAATCGTGTTGTTTGGCTTGTATGCTTACATGTTGCTGCGTATTGAGAAAATGGAATTTGCCTCCATGCCGGTTATAGGCCGTTATATCAGCCGTCTGTAGTTCGCTTTTCAAGATGCACTTTTAGCTGAGGCAGAACAGTGTTCCAGCCATTCTCAACATCTTGGCAGTATTGCATCCATTGCTCATTGGCATCGGTAAAACCGCTGTGCCTGATGATGAGTAGGGTACTGCCTGCCTGGGGTGTGCATTCTATCAGTAAGTGAAGTGGTCCCAACAATTCAGAGCCGGCAAAATTGTATTGCCAAATGTTTTCTATGTCCAAAAAAAGACCGGGTTCATATTGCTGGATGGTGCCGTGGGTAATGTAAAGGAAATGCCCTGCTGCATTGCGCCATTGCCAACTGAGAATTCCTGATTTTTTGGGCTGGCAGAAGGTCTGGCAGCCATTCCACCAAGCGGCGGTTTCGCTGGTTTTCATGAATGCATTCAGCACCTCAAAGGGCGACCGGTTGACAACGATTTGCCTTTCAACAGTGTGGGTTTTTGACACTTGTCAAAAAATTTTGTTCATGCAAAATTAATCATGCAAATGTTTGCAGTTGGCCCGAGACTAAACTACCTTGATACGGTAAGTACCAACAATTTCGCGATCGAAAATCCACACGCATTCAAACACCGGCTATGATTGACAAAGCCCTTACGTTTCTGGCGCAGGAGGTAAACGCCTACTTTGATGCCCGCTTTGGGCCAAGTACAGAAAAATGGGTTGTGCTGGGCAATATAGCCAAGCTGGCAGATGCGGAAAGCCCGGGAAATGGCGGCGGAGACAACAATGCCCGAGCCATGCTTGGGCTGGTGAATATTGAAGAAGACCGCATTGCCAAGAATCCTGAAAATGTGGTGCGCATCAACGATGGCATTGCCTACCGAAATCCAAAAATTTACCTGAATCTCTATTGCCTTTTTGCGGTAACCACCAGCAACTACACGGTGGCGCTGCAAACCCTTTCTACCATCCTGCAATGTTTTCAAAGTTGCCGCGTTTTTGATGCCGCTTCTAACCCGACTATTGACCCTGCCCTGGAACGACTCACGCTAGATTTGTTTACGCTCAATTTCGAACAAATCAATCACCTGTGGAGTACACTGGGTGGTAAATACTTGCCATCTGTTTTATATAAAATAAGAGTGGTAGGCATTGAAGATGCCGACAGGAAAACGGATGGCAGCCTGATAAAAGAAATTCAAATCACCGATAAAATACTACAGCCACGATGAGATAATAAGAACCTTCCCTCTTTTCACACACAACCACCTATGAAATACAAAGAACTCTTCACGGTAGAATTTCTACACGACTATTTCAATAATGGTCATGCCGGGCAAATCCTGTTTGCCCCAACGCCTGAATGTGCAATAGCGCTGAAGAATGCAGGGGCCTTTTACAAAGTTTGGAACAACAAACTTTACATAATTGTGCGCAGCTTCGATGGAGTACATCCTGCAGTTGATTTACCAGCCGAAGCCGTCTTTGAATTCTACTGGCAGCCGGCCGATGTTCAATTCTTTTCTTATACCAAACTGCCGTTATCAACTACCAGGCGTTACTATAGTCATAATGCCATTAATGCACTGCGCAATGGAATCAAATACCTGCATGCGCTGCCAGATACATTCAGTGCAGCCAATGCATATAAGCTTGGCAGTTTTGTAAGTGATGGTTCGGGTAATTGTTCGGAGGCACTTGCCGACCTGGCACCTGGTTCAAGCCTTGCCGATGTCAACAAATGGGCCAACCGTGGGGCAGTTGCCTTTCTTTCTGAACAGCACCAGGTTGATTTTTCGGGAACCTTAGTTACGCTTCCCGTGCAGCCTGCAGTGGCATTAGTAAATGTGGAAGTGTATGCATGGAATCACACATCCAACTTTCCCGACAAACTGGTTTTTTCCAAAGCATTTAACAACGACACAACGGTAAATGAGCAGCAGGTGGACCTGAGAAATTTCACAGGCGGGTTGCATCGATTTGTTGTGAATGGTACTGAGTTATTCAGGTACCTGGACCCAATTCAAAACTGGCCGGCGCAGGTGGGAATGATAAGCATTTACCAAAATGCAAATCTTCCATCGGCAAATCGCCTGGTTGATGGTGCCGGTATTATGTTGAGTCCTGCATACACCATCAGGCTCTCACCGGTGAGTGTCATCTGGCAATATAAATCGAGGACTGCGGCGGTGAAAAAGGTGGAAGATGAAACAGCAGCTTTTGCTTTTGAATCCACAGCGCCACAAACTTTTTCGAGCAAACTGCCCATTCGGCTGCAAGAAAAGCCATACGACAAAATGGTGCTGGAATACAACAATACCAGCCCCCCCGATCCTATGAAAACAGTAGTGATAAAGCAACTGCCCTGCCCACTGCCGGCACCCTTGCAGCAAATCACTAAAAACGGAACCAACTATTCAATGGCAACTGTATTCCTGAACTACTAAATCAATAAATCCACTACCATGGCAACAGTGTATAAAACTCCCGGGGTATACATCGAGGAAATACCCAAGCTACCGCCTTCCGTGGCACAGGTAGAAACAGCCATTCCTGCATTCATTGGCTACACCCAAAAAGCCAAGGATGTTGACGGCAAAGACCTCACCAACAAGCCAACCCGTATCCTCAGTTTGCTGGAATACGAATCGCTTTTTGGTGGTCCGCAATTGGAGGAAAATGTGGGCATCACACTTACGCAAACCAGCGACAGCAGCGGCGCCATCACTAATGAAACCATTAACGTGGCCTTCAGCGGCGATGCCTCAAACCACATAATGTATTATTCATTGCAGGCCTATTTTTCCAATGGTGGCGGGCCGTGCTATATTATTTCCATTGGGGCCTACAAAGCTGCCATTGGCGATGCCTTGGTGAAAACAGATTTTGATGCAGGCATGGAAGCACTGGAAAAGGAAGACGAACCTACGCTCATTGTTTTTCCGGAAGGGCAGAACATGACGGACACGGATTATTACACACTTCAAAACGATTCGCTGAATCTCTGCGCCAAACTGCAGGACAGGTTTGCCATCATTGATACCTATACTACGGGGGCTGGCTTGACGAATTCGAATGTCATAACCACCATCGGAAATACATTGAGTGGCCTTACCTCCGCCAACCTGAAGTACGGCGCTGTCTATTTCCCGAATATCAAATCGGTTTTTCCCATCAAGGCAGACGAAACGAAAGTAACTATTACGCATACACTCAATGGTGCAGCCGGTTCGGTAGATACACTTAAACTTTCTGCAATAGCTGCGGGCAATTCAGCCATATACAACAAGCTGAAAGCTGCCTTGCTACAGTTTGGTGTTGCGTTGCCACCCAGCAGTTTTGTTGCTGGTGTATATGCAGCCGTCGACAGTAGCCGCGGTGTTTGGAAAGCCCCTGCCAACGTAGGTTTGAACGGTGTGAAGGAACTCACCTTCAAAGTGACCAATGCCATACAGGATCAGTTGAATGTGAACACAGTATCGGGCAAATCGGTGAATGCCATCCGTGCTTTCACGGGTAAGGGAACTTTGGTTTGGGGTGCACGTACCCTTGCCGGCAACGACAATGAATGGCGTTACGTAAGTGTGCGGAGGTTCTTCAACATGGTAGAAGAAAGTTGTAAGAAAGCCACCGAGCCATTTGTTTTTGAACCCAACGATGCCAATACCTGGGTGAAGGTGCAGGCCATGATTGAAAATTTTCTCACGAACCTGTGGCGGCAGGGAGCCTTGCAGGGCGCAAAGCCTGAACATGCTTTCTATGTGGCTGTTGGCCTGGGAAAAACAATGACTGCCGTTGACATTCTCGAAGGCCGTATGATTGTTGAAATAGGCATGGCAGTTGTTCGACCTGCTGAGTTTATTATCCTCAAATTCAGCCATAAGATGGCAGAGAGTTAAGTCTGGCTACAGGCAATGCAATACTTGCAACACGCTATTTCGGTAATGGTGTTATTAAACATCTAGCGTGAAGCGCAAAGCCTGCAGCGTCAACAACAAACAACAAACAAAAAACAACAAACCATTATGGCAACATATCCCTTACCAAAGTTTCACTTCCTGGTGCAGTGGGGTGGCAGTAAAATTGGTTTTACTGAAATCACCGGTCTCGACATGCAGGTGGAAGCCATTGAATACCGCGAAGGAAGCAGCCCTGAATACAGTAAAGTGAAGATGCCTGGCTTGCACAAGTTCAGCAACATCACTATGAAACGGGGCACTTTCACCGGAGATCAGGAATTTTATTCATGGATAAAAACTATCAACCTCAATACAGTTGAAAGGCGTGATATAACCATCAGCCTGCTGAATGAAAACCACGAACCGGTGATTACCTGGAAAGCCAAAAATGCTTTTCCTGTAAAAGTGCAGGCCAGCGACCTGAAAGCCGATGGCAATGAAGTTGCCATCGAAACCCTCGAGTTGGCACACGAAGGTTTGACAACGGTTAGCTAAGCAATTAAATCTGTGGCACCATGGCATTACCCACCCTGCCCGGCGGTTATTATCCTCCGGTTGGCTTTCATTTCAAAGTTGAGTTTCCGGCTTTTGGCAACAACAACGACAGCCGCTTTCAAAGTGTGAGCGGCCTGAGCCTTGAGTTTGATGTGGAGAATGTGAAAGAAGGCGGCGAGAACCGTTTTGAACACAAGCTTCCAGGCAGGGCCAAGTACCCTGACCTTAGCCTCAAACGCGGCATGCTCACCGATAGCGGGGTTATTCGCTGGATGCTGGATGCACTCAAAAACCGCGACATCAAACCGACCGATGTGAATGTGAGCCTGCTCAATGAATTTCACCTGCCACTCATCACCTGGAAAGTGCACAATGCATGGCCACGCAAGTGGAGTGTGAGTGATTTGAACGCCAGCGAAAACAGCGTGGTAGTGGAAACGCTCGACATGTGCTACAGCTATTTTGATATTGAGGGACAGGGAATCATCAGCCAGGCACTCACCACGGCCAACGGGTTGACGAATGGTGCATTGAACATTTGACAGCTAAATTTCTCTGCGCTCCTATGTGTTTCTTCTGTGGCTAATTAAACAAACCATCATGCCGGTAGAAATAAGAGAACTCACCATTAAGGTAAACGTAAACCAGCCACAGCAAAGTGGTGGCGAAGGCAGCAGTGCACCCGCCGAAATTCCGGTGCCAGGAAAACAGCCATCCTCCGAAAAAGTGGTGGCCGATGCGGTGGAACAGGTAATGGATTTGCTACGCAATAAAAATGAACGATAGATGCCAACAGGTCAATTGGAGAAACTGAAGATTGTGGCATTCAGAAATGCCGACTACTCCGAAGAGCAGGGAAATTTTACGGCCATGCTCAATCCCGAAACCTATACCATCGATTACAAAATTGATTACCAGGAAGGACAGGGTCAGGGCACCAGTGCAGCACAACTTCGTTTCACAGGCATCAAGCCGCAGGAGTTCGCCTTTGAATTGTTGCTCGACAGCACAGGAATTGTCGATGGCAATCCACGTGAATCTATTGAAGATGACATCAACAACCTCCGCGACCTGCTGCTGAAATACGAAGGTGACATACACGAACCCAAGCATTTCAAAGTAGTTTGGGGCAGCCTGCTTTTTAAAGGCCGTTGCCTGGGTCTGAACATTGCCACCAAACTTTTTAACCCCGGTGGCAAACCTATCCGTGCAGTTTGCAAGGTTACTTTTCATGGCAGCCTCGAAGACAATTTGCGTGTGGCCGAAGAGCGCCGCAGTTCGGCTGACCTCACCCATTTCAGGGAGGTGAAAGAAGGGGACACCTTGCCATTACTCTGTTACAAAATTTATGGTTCCAGCGCATGGTATCCACAAGTGGCAAGAGTGAACGGCATTACCAATGTGAGAAATATTAAACCAGGAATGGAATTGTTTTTCCCGCCATTGAAATAAGGATAGGCAAAAATGAATATGAAAATGGCGAATGATTTTATGGGCAATGATGAAATAGAACAAAAGCAAAAATATTGGACGCAGGCAAAGTGCATGAATCAAACATCGTTGCGTCGCAGTCCGTTCAAGTGAAGTGCTGCTATTAAACATTGAAAATGGGAACCTTCATGTTTTTCAAGAACTAAAAACAAGTAACAAAAAGCAAAAAACTTCAAACGGCTTCATGCCCGATCAAAACATCATACCAAGCAATCAGCCACGTTCGGCAGTTACATTCACCATTTTGAGTGAGGGTGAAAAACTGCCCGACAGTTTGCCTGTTCTAAGTGTAATGGTGCAGCGTGAAGTGAACCGTATTGCTTCTGCCACCATCATGCTGCAGGATGGCAATGCATCTGCCGGAAACTTTGCAGGTAGCAACGGCGATTGGTTGATTCCGGGAAAGAATATCGAAATAAAAGCAGGGTATCGCAGCAATGAGGAAACCATTTTTAAAGGCATTGTCATCAGGCACAGCATTAAAGTGCGGCAAAACATAAGCATGCTGCTAGTGGAGTGCAGGCACCCTGCCGTGAAAATGACCACGCATCTTAAAAATGCTTACTTCCACGATATGACGGACAGCGACGTGAGCAGCCAACTTTGCAACGCCTACAGCATTTCACTTTCCACTGATGGTGACTTTTTGCAGCATAAGGAACTGGTTCAGTTTTACAGCAGCGATTGGGATTTCATGCTTTGCCGTGCCGAAGCCAATGCAGCCTGGGTGCTAACAAATGATGACGGCACAATCAGCATGTCACCCCCCGACACTGGGCAATCGGCGGTACTAACAGCAACATTTGGTTCCACCATCAAAGACCTTGATGCTGAAATTGACAGTCGCATGCAGTACAACGGCTGGAAGGCTATTGGCTGGAATCCGGAAGACCAGGCAATCATCGACAGTGCAGATGCTACAGAAGTAACCGATCCTCAATCAGGAAATCTTGCCGCCAGCGATCTTGCTTCAGCCACAGGCAATGAAACACTGGAACTCAGGCACAACAGCCTGCCCGAACCCGAGTTGAAAAAATGGGCCGATGCCTCCTTGCAGAAAAACAGGCTTGCGAAGCTGCGTGGTCGTTTGAAAATTGATGGAAGTGCATTGCCACTACCCGGAAAAATAATTGAAATAGGCGGTGCAGGCGACCGTTTCAATGGAAAAGTGATGGTGACAGGTTTGCGCCATCAGCTGGAGAAAAACCAGTGGGAAACTACGGTGCAGTTTGGCGATAATCCATCATGGCATGCCGAGACTTTCAAAGTTCAACAGCCCCTTGCTGGCGCTTTGTTGCCTGCAGTGCAAGGCTTGCACATAGGCGTTGTTACTGACCTGGAAGACCCTGAAGGTGCAGAGCGCATCAAAGTGCGTATGCCCATGGTGAGCGACAGTGATGAAGGTGCATGGATGCGGCTTGCTTCAATGGATGCTGGCAACAACAGGGGTTGGGTCTTCAGACCGGAAATTGACGATGAAGTGATCGTGGGATTCATCAATAACGACCCCCGGTTTGGCGTAGTGTTAGGTAAAATGCACAGCTCTAAAAATGCTGCGCCTATTGCTGCAAAAAATGAAAACCATGAAAAAGGATATGTAAGCCGCAGCGAAATGAAACTGCATTTTGATGATGACAAAAAAATCATCACAGTATCAACACCCGGCGGCCATAAGCTTGTGCTGGACGATGACCAGCAAAGTATAACGATACAAGACAGCAACAACAATAAAATAGTGTTGGACAAGGATGGCATTTTAATAGACAGTGTGAAAGATGTAAATGTGAAGGCCGCTGCTGATGTGAAAGTGGAAGCCGGCGCAAATGCCAACATCAAAGCCGGTGCACAACTAAAGGCGGAAGGCAGTGCAGGCGCAGAATTATCTGCCGGTGGCAATACGGTGGTGAAAGGGGCTGTAGTGCAAATCAACTAAACAGCAAACCATCACTATTTGCCGGCGCAGCTAGCAGAAGTGGACGTTGTAAAAGGGACTACTGGATTTCGATTTTTGAATTTTCGATTTTGAATTGCCTACATGTTATGGGACAACCCGCAGCAAGAACAAGTGACATGCACGTTTGCCCAATGGTAAATGGAGTGGTACCGCACATTGGTGGTCCCATATTGCCACCAGGTTGCCCAACGGTGTTGATTGCTGGTATGCCTGCTGCAAGAGTGGGCGACATGTGCACATGCACAGGACCGCCGGACACCATCATTGCAGGCTCGTCAACCGTGATGATTGGCGGCATGCCTGCAGCAAGGCTTGGCGACAGCACCGCACATGGTGGCAGCATTGTGGCAGGTTGCCCAACAGTTTTGATAGGATAAAATGATTTGATTCAGTTTTCAACAAAAAATAAAGAATGGCATCGCAGGCACCCAATGATTTTATAGGAAAGGGATGGAGCTTTCCCCCGGCTTTTGAAGCCACGCAGGAAGCAGTAGTGATGACTGATCAGTACGAGGACATCAGGCGCAGCCTTGAAGTGTTGCTCAGTACCCGGCCAGGTGAAAGAGTGATGCAGCCCAAGTTTGGATGCAATATGGAAGAACTGTTATTCGAAAACCTCGACAATGGTACCAAGACCCTGATGGCAGATCGCATCCGCACTGCCATACTCTATTTCGAACCACGAATAGAAGCAAAGAAGATAGAACTGGATGATACCAGCCAGAATGAAGGTCTTATCCTGATACGAATTGAATATATAGTGAGCGCCACCAACACCCGTTTCAATTTCGTATATCCTTTCTACCGCAACGAAGCCACTGAAATGAATTTTCTGACCATTAATCACCCGCTGGCAGTATAGAAAAAGGAAATGGCAAACTGCAACGACAATAAGAACCCATTGCAACGTAGCGGCATTAGTCAGCCACAAAGGCTGTTGCCAGGTCTTGACCCATCAAGCGCCCCGCTTGTTGACAAGGACCCGTTGGATTGGATGGTTTGGGGTAGCCGACTGGCACAAAACCTGCGTTACTACGATAATACAAATAATGCCAACGGCAGCATGGAACCGTTTTTTGGTGCCGATATTGCCGCAAGGCTTGCAATGGTAGCCACTAATCCGCTCGACACTATTTCCGATTTTACCCGTGAGCAATTGCTGATTCTTTACGACAATAGCAATAGCAGCAGAACAGCTTTGCTGCGAAAAACTTTCACCAGTTTATTTGATGTGTTGTTTGGATACCTGCAGCGTGTAGATGCAGTGCAGCAGCAAATGACTGATTTTGAAAACCGCTACCCGGGTATGCTTTCGGGAATTGATTTTCCCTACCAGCTTTCCAACCATATCAACCTGCGGTTGTTGGCAGTTGCAGGCAGGGCTCTGAGTTACTTCAAAGCCGCCAAAAATGTTTCGCTCACCGATGTAACCAGTGCAGGAGTTATCGATGTTTTCAATCAGCCCATTGCAACGGCTGATTCTGTGATAGCTACCGGGCTTGAGAAACCCTGGTGGCAAGGAAATGCATCCTGGAATGATTGGGTGAATTCAGTTGCGGAAGAGCCATCTCTATTTGGCAGCGAGACGACGATTGCCGGCAAAATACAACATGCAGCACACCACAATTTTTTTACCGGCTTGCTGGATGAGGTAAGCAGTTCAGCAGCATTCCTGGCAAGCACAGCAGCAATTGCAGTAAAGAAGCTTTTGGGCGAATGGCCTAACCACCAACCGCAATATGCGCTGTTTCTTGCCTGGCTGCAACTCATGGAAAATGCCAGGAATAGCATCAATCAATTGACTGCCCGCCACCTCGAATATTATTATGAAAGAGTGCTGCGTCTGCAAAAGCATGCCCCGGTTGCCGACAGCGCCTTTCTTTCGCTGGAGTTGAACAAAGGTGTAACAACCTCAGCACTTTTGAAAGGCACTGCTTTTATTGGTGGCAAAGACAGTAAGGGCACTGATATCATGTACACAGCACTTCGTGAAACCGTGCTGAACAAAGCAAAGGTGGAACAGTTGCAAAGCATTTACCTCGCCGATGCACATGATGTTTTGAATGGTGTAAACATGTCGGGCCAATTGTACGCATCGCCAATTGCAAACAGTAAAGATGGCCTTGGCAAAAAGCTAGATACGCCATTGCAGGAATGGCATCCTTTCTACGGCAAAACGTACAACAATGGCAGCCTGCAGAGTATTGATATGCCCAAGGCCGAAGTGGGCTTTGCCATTGCTTCGCATTACCTGCGCCTGAAAGAAGGCAAAAGAAAAATAACACTGTCGCTCGATGTAAACAGTGAGGCACAACTCATTGGGAAAAAGGTAAGCGTTTGGCTGACCACCGGAAAAGGTTGGCTGGATGCAGGAATTCTCACATTTGCAGCAGGGAAAATGCAGGATGGGTTTACCAACGGAGCGGTTTTGACGTTTACTATTGGCGCCGACAAGCCAGCTATCTCGGGTTATGTAAGCAAAACACATGGTTTCAGTTTCACGACCACGGAACCTGTGATGCGGCTGATGCTTCCCAATTCAAACACATCAGCAGTTGACTACAACCAGTGGCTTAACCTGCAACTTAACCGGGCTGACCTTTTCGTTCAGGTGGGTGAAGTAACCGGCGCCTATAATGCAGAAGGCCTGAAGAGTTTACAACTGAATAATGATGCTGGTCCGTTGGATGCTTCCAAACCATTCCAGCCCTTTGGCAATGAGCCTACTCCTGGCAATGCACTCATCATTGGCAGCGATGAACTTTTCAGCAAACCCAATGCTGTTGTGCAACTGAACCTCGAATGGAAAGACCTGCCGGCCAATTCGAAGGACATTGCTTTTGAGTATGATTCCACTGCCGATTATCAATCCATAGCCAGCACCAATATCAGCAACTATTACCCGGAAATTGATATTCAAACCCTGGAGGCAGGTGCATGGCAAACGAAAGGTGCGAAGCAGAACTTGTTTCCATTGTCGGGCAGTAAGCCATTAGCTAATGCGGTATTTAAAACGTCATCTGCACTTGCAGGTAACCTTTTCCTGCATGCCGAGGAGGCATACCCCGCATTCAATGCCACTGCAAATCGTGGCTTTATGCGGGTGAAACTGCGCCAGGATTTTGGTCATCGCAATTATCGCAACGCCCATACCAATTACCTGATAGAAAAAGGCAAAAGCAATCCAAATGCTGTTGAACCTGCGGCACCTTATAACCCAGTGCTTCAATCGCTGATACTGAATTACAATGCTGTTTGCAGCATCACCGCCGCTACATCATTGAATGCCTTGCCTATGCAATGGATTCATATTGCACCATTTGGCGATGCACAGCAGCACAAAGACCTCACCGGCACACCACTTTTCTTAGTACCCCAACTCACTGCCTTCAGCAATCCCGCCAAAGCACAGGGCTGCCTGCTGATTGGCCTGAGCGGCGTTAGCAGTGGAGAAACCATTTCGCTCTTGTTTCAGCTGATGGAGGGTAGCGAAAATCCGCTGCAGGCAAAACCTGCAAATCACATAACATGGCAGTTTCTCAGCAGCAACCAATGGAAAAACTTTGACACTAATACAGTGGACGATGGCACGGCACAGTTCATTCGTTCCGGCATTATACATTTCACCCTTCCCGAAAGCATCACCAGTAAAAATACTTTGCAGCAATCCGGCCTGCTGTGGTTAAGGGCAAAGGTGAATGAAGCCCCCGATGCCGTTTGCAAGGTCATCGGCATTCATACCAATGCAATCGAGGTGCAGCGTAGCCTTGCTGGCGGGTCTGTTATGGAAAAACTTGTTGCCCCAGCAGGCTCCATTAGTAAAATGCAGATGCCCGACGGCAAAGTGAAGAAGGCGACACAACCTTATGCAAGTTTTGGTGGAAAGCCCTTGGAAGGCGGAAACGCATACTACATCAGGGTAAGCGAAAGGTTGCGGCACAAAGACAGGGCTATTACCATTTGGGACTATGAACGTTTGGTGCTGCAGCAGTTTCCTGAAATATACAAAGTGAAATGCCTGAACCATACCAAGCTTACCGGAAGTGTGGCAGAAGGAAATATGGAGTATAATGAAGTGGCGCCCGGTTATGTTACCATCATTACCATTCCCAACTTGCAGCAACGAAACGATGCCGACCCGCTAAAACCGTATACGAAAAAAAGCACGCTCGATGCTATTGAAACCTATTTGAAAGCAAGGACTTCATGTCATGTAAAACTGACCGCGGCACAACCACAATTTGAAGAAATAAGGATGGCTGCAACGGTAGTACTTGCAGATGGCTACAATGATGCCGTGTTCTACAAACAGCAACTGCAGCAGGAGCTAACAGAATACCTGAGCCCCTGGGCTTTTGGCCGTGCAGGCAATATTGATTTTGGTGGTAGCATTCACAAGTCGGTTTTGATTGATTTTATGGAGGAACGACCCTACGTTGATTTTCTTACCGATGTACAACTCTTTCACAAACCAGGCGAAACCGCAGTGGAAAGCGGCGACATGGAAGAGGTGATTGCCTCCACAGCAAGGTCGGTGTTGGTATCTGCCGCTGCTTACAAACATTTGTTTACTGTGCTCACCCACAAAGAAATTCCTGCTCCAAAACCAAAATGCTAAAATGAATGAGGCTATTACCATATCAAAGAATCAAACGCTTCCGCCCGAACAGGACTATAATGCTTTGCGCAAAGCAGGCATTGAGCTGATACAAAAACTGGGAAGCAATCTTTGGACGGATTACAACATTCACGACCCTGGCATCACACTGCTCGAGTTGCTTTGTTTTGCCATCACAGATATCGGTTATCGGCAAGGTTTCAGTATCGAAGATTTGCTCACAGATGCTTTTGGAAAAATTGATGCTGACAAGCAATGCCTGTACACTGCCAGAAAAATTCTTACCCAAAATCCATGGACACCAAATGACTGGCGCAAACAACTCATCGATATCGAAGGCGTTCGAAATGCATGGCACGTATGCAACCCCTGTGGCTGCAGCCTTACGCTGTATGCCAACTGCAAAAAAAGTGCATTGCAATACGAGCCCACGGAGCATCCCATTAAACTTAAAGGCTTCAACGATATCCTGGTCGAACTTGATATTGACCCTGTTGCCGGCGACCTCAACAGCGGAAAGGTTTTTCAAACGCTGACCTTCATCAATGGCACCAAACTGGCAAGAGCTACTGTTGAATGCAGGCTTGCACCCTGGCATGTAGCAGTTAACAAGGTTGACAAATTCTCCCCGCTGCTGAAGCCAACAAGTTTCATAGTTGACAATGGTGTGAAAGTGCTTTCCATTTCGGGCAATACCAAGCAGAGTGTCGACATTCCGCCGGAGTTGTTGTACAAAGCCTTACGCAATCCGTTGTATGCAAATATTGAAATCAGTTTCAGGGAAAAGGCAGGAAACGCTATCAAAAAAACGTTACTGGAAGATGTACCGGTGAAGGTTTGGTACCGCACGGATGATGATCGCAAGGCGCTTACCGTTGGGTTAATCCGACAATTGCTCGAGGACAGCAGCGTTACAGGAGTTGCAAACAGGTATCTCCAGCAATTGAAAACGGCTGCGGCTATTTTGGATGCAGCTTCTGCGAATGCACATGCTCACCGCAATCTTGCAGAAGACTATTGCAGCATCAGCACAGTGCCGGTTTGCGACGTGGCACTCTGCGCCGATATTGAAATGAACGCTGATGCCGATATAGAAGCTGTGCTGGGCCAGGCCTATTGGCAAATTGAACAATATTTCAATCCCACTATTCCATTTTATTCTCTCAGGCAATTGCTCGACGCTTCTGTGCCCGTTGAAGAAATATTCAACGGACCAGCGTTGCAGCATGGCTTCATTTTAAATGAAGACCTCGATAATGCACAACTCAAATCGGAATTGCACACATCAGATATCATCAACATCCTCATGGATATTGATGGCATCACTGCAGTAAAAAATCTCTCAATTGGTTTGTATGATGCGCAGGGAAAACAGGGTAAGCCTGAACTCTGGACACTAAAAATTCCAGCAGGATATCAGCCGCGACTTTATGTGCACGCAAGCAAGGTTCTTGTATTCAAAAATGACCTTCCATTTCTGCCTGATGCTGATGAGTTGAATGATACGCTTCAGTTGCTAAAAGGTCAGAACAGGCAAAACAAATTATTACAGTCGGTGAATGATTTGCCATTGCCAACCGGAAGGTATGTAAATACAGGAGAGCAATGGCCGTTGCAAAACATGCTGCCCGATACCTACGGTGTGAACCTGAATGAGCTGCCTGAAATTGCAGGTACCGAACGTAGGGCCCAGGCAAAACAATTGAAAGCATACATGCTGGTATTTGAGCATTTGCTGCAGGTATACGTACAGCAATTGCTACACATCACTGACGTGCTCAGTATTGATAATTCAGTATCACAAACCTGGTATGCTCAGCTTTTCAATGAAAGCTCGCTGCCCGGCGTTACTGATTTATACGATTCTTCATTCAGTGAGCCTGCATTGGTAGAGTTGCTCGAAACGCATCCGCAATTTGTTGAACGCCGCAATCAATTTCTCGACCACCTGCTTGGCCGCTTTGCCGAATCGTTTGCCGATTATGCCTTGCAGGTGTACACATTGTATGGCAACGAAATAAAAGCAGGTGAAATATTGATTGCTGACAAGATTCATTTTCTCAAAAAATTCCCCGAGGTGTCGGCTAATCGTGCAAAGGCATTCAATTATAAGGATACCGCACTGGTATGCAACGCTACGAATGAAGCTGGTTTGCAGGAGCGGGTGCGCATGCTGCTTGGCCTGAATGGACTTCAAAGTTCAATGACCTATGAAACCAACTGGACAGCTACCGATGGTTGGAGTGGAACATGGAAAATGACGGATGAAAATGATAATATCCTGTTGCAATCCGCAACCGTCAAGAATATTGCATCAGAAGCAATACTGCGTACCAACCTGGTAAACTCAGCAAATCTTGCTTGCGAGGCATTATCAAACAATTCCAATTTGCAGGTCGCGGCTTCAGGCGCCAAATTCAAAGTGCAACTGGCTACCACAGCAAGCGGCATATTGGCTACCAGCGGCCCATTCGATACAGAGACTGAAGCTCAAAGCCAGCTTGACGCCATCGTG
>JBBIOQ010000006.1:16995-39547 GCA_037443285.1 Sphingobacteriales bacterium
AGAGCATTTGTTGCTTCGTCCACGCAACAAGCCTTCAAAAGACATTCCAACGGGCGACCCCTTGCTGTCCATCTGCATTACACCTGATTGTAACCTGTGTGGAGAAGAAGACCCGTATTCATTCCGCATAACTATAGTTCTCGATGGTGAACAATCTTTTGGACTTGCCAACCAGGGCATTTCCTTCAGACGATATGCTGAAAAGGCTATTCGCCTGGAAGTGCCTGCTCACCTGGGAGCAAAAATTTGCTGGGTGAGTACAGCACAACTTGCCGAATTCAAAAAGCGCTGGTGCGAATGGCTTGCTGAATTATCGAAACCAACGCCCGATTCCTTGCTGCTGAGCCAGAAACTGGCAAGCCTGCTGGAAATATTTCAACAACTCAAGAGTGTATATCCTCCTGCCTCGCTGCACGATTGTGTAGATGGCGATGATCAGAACAGAGTGTATCTCAACCAAACTGTGATTTAAAAACCTTGCACTATGTATCCCACAATTCCAACTCGTTACCCCGAATTTGTTGCCGACCAGGTGTTGACTGCCGGTAACCTCGATGACCTTTTCAACTACCTCGATGTGCAGGAGCGACTTACCCGCACTAACCTGGTAGGCATTGGCATTGTTTGTGGATTGGAAGCCTACACAGCTGCTGATGGCACATCTATTAATGTGAGCAAAGGAGTGGGAGTAACCAGTGCCGGTTACATGGTGGCAATGCCCGCAGCCAAATACACACACTACAGCAAGTACAATGCGGAGAAGGAGACCTACTATGAAAAGTTTGTAGACCTCTCCACCAAAAAGCAAAAGTTCGATTTGTGGCAGCTGGCAAAGGCCGGTGCGCCTGAGGCTGAAACGCCCCTCGACAAAGGTTTTCTGGGCGATAAGATAATCCTGGTGTTTGTAGAGTTGCTGAGTAATGGTAACAAAAATTGCGACCCTGATTCATGTGATGACAAGGGAATAAATATTGATGTGCAGTTTCGTATGTTGTTGGTGGAAGAAAAGAATGTGGGTGATTTGATAGGCTTTAAATCCGAAGATAATTTTTTTAAGCCCGGCCCCAAATGCCTTAGCTGGCCCGAAGTAAAACTGCCCCGATACAATGTGCCTGCTACTACTTTACCCGATACAGCCTCGATTCTCAAAAATTATCTGACAATCCTGGATGAAGCATTTCTTCAGAAAATTGAAGACACACTAACCACTGCCTATGCATCTACCCAACTGCTGGTAATAAATGAGTTGCCCAATAACCCATTCAGTCAGCTCAAGGAAAAACTTTCTTTTCTCTACGATGGAACCATCAACCTGAAGCAACTGGTAATGGTGCAGTACTATTATGATTTTATCAGCGACCTGCTGCAAGGTTACGATGAAGTGCGCAGTGTATGCAATCGTTACCTCGCCATCTGTTGTCCCGATGAACAATTATTTCCAAGGCACCTGCTATTGTATGCTGCATTTCCTTCAAAAAACATCTATCGCCACCGCTTCATTCCTTCACCGGCATTGGGGGGCAGCGATGGACTGGTAGGCGAAATGCGCTTCCTCATGAAGCGAATGGCCACCATGGTGCAAATGCTGCAGGTTCCCCCGGAAATTGTTCCTGCGCTTAACAATAAAAGGTCAACACCCATCAGGATTACGCCCAGCAAGTTGGGCGATGTGCCGCTTAGCCAAAAGGCAATTCCTTACTATTACAATGTACTGCAAGCGCCGCTGCTATTTAATGCATGGAATTACCAGAAAACATCAACCGGCCGAGGTAACACCAACCTCAGCTATTACGCACCGGAATACAACAGCACTGATGACTATGTACGTACACCCCTGTTGTTCGACATTGAACCACACAACTTCCTGCGCATAGAAGGTCATATTGGAATGAGTTGGCAAAAGGCGTTGCAGGAAATATATCAGATCAAATACAAACACCGCCTGCCCTTTGAAGTGGTTGCATTAAATGGCGATTTCAAGAGCCTGCTTGCCTTTGTACAGCAAAGTGTTGCTGACCTTGGAAAAGTGCTGGCTGAACATCCGGAGCAGTGGCGAAAAATCCTTTGCTATTTCACGGACATTGAAATGCAGTACGATATGCAGGCTGCCGAACTGCGCTGCACCATTGGCAAAGTGATGCGTTTCTTATACAGCTACCCAGCCGATCAGTCAACCGGTAATGTGGGTGGGGTACCGGCATCTGATTTGCTGCAAAAGTTTGATGCAACCTACCGCACAAGAATAAACTCAAAAGGCCTTCTGTTTGATGAATGGTATCCAACCGTGAAGGACTTGGCTTACATGACGCCAGCACAGTTGTTACCACAATTCACAGTAACACTTGCTGCCGGAAAATTTGTCGACCCGCTGGCACTCATGTATTACCTGGAAAAAATTCATGAAGCATTACCGGCAGGAATTGTGCAACTGAATATTGTGGCTTTGGAAATAAGTTTGCGTGATGCCATTGTGGTAGCCGAATACATCCTGAAGTCCTTGAAAAATATGGCCGCCAACACCGATGGTAAGCAAGGTGATGATCCGGAATATTACCTGCAATTGAATGCAGTGATTCGGATTTGTAAAGGCTCACTGCTGCTTGAGTTATACCGCAACTTCCTGTTCCGTTTTTACCTGTACCTCAGCAACCAGTCGTTTGCCATGTATTCCTTTCTCAACAGCGGTATTCAGCATAAGGCAGGCGTTCCGATAGGTGGCACTTTCATCATGGTATATCACGATGCAATGCCTGTGGCTGCAACAGCTGTGGCAGCGAATGCAGCAAACATTGCCAAGGCAGATGTGGTGAATGTAAGAGCGGATGTAAAGGCAACAGAAAATCCTGCAGCAGACAACACCTCACTCATAAACAGGATAAAGGAACGAGCCTCCGCCATTAACAAATTGGATACTTCCGAAAAAGTATTTGCTGTACGAAATGATCTGAGTACGACAAATTCAGTGAAAGATATCGGCATGTTCTACATCGCCGAAGTTGTGGCAAAACGTGCTGCCGAAGATGAACTCACCGACCAGGAACTACTTGCTTTGGTGGATGAAATACCGGATGGAACGGTAATAGCCGATTTCTTCCTACCCTATATCTGCGCCAGTGAATGCATGCCAATGAGCTTTGTTGTGTTGCCAGGCAATGAAGAACCGCCTGCCCCCGTAAAGCCAACCATCAGCATTAAGGAAACGCAGTATTGCGTTGGCGATAAAACAGATTATGAAATCACCGTTACACCCACACCTCCTGCTGCAGGTTCCGTTACAGGCGAAGGCGTTTCAATCAACAATGGAAAAGTTTTTTTTAATCCGTCGGCAGTAAATCTTGGAACTGCACTACAGAAAGATATTACCATCACTTACAAAGTGGGTACTGAAACTGCAGATGTGAAAGTGACGGTGTTCGCCTTGCCGCAGGCTTCGTTCAAGGCCGACCCTTCTCCTACAGGTGCATTTGAAATTGTGCTGAGCAATGTGGTGGCCGTAGGTACGGCCTTCAAGTGGACCATTGCTGGCAATACCATTTCAACAGCAGCCAACCCTCAAGTGCTGAAGGTGGACAAGCCGGGCACCTACCTTGTTACATTCATCGCATCGAATGGTTCATGCGGTGACGCTTCCATTGAACAACTGGTTACTATTGCAGAGCCTGCTCCCACTGTTACCTGTACGCCGCTTGCACAGTGGAGTGATGCCTATAAAAAATGGAACCAGCCAACCAACAGAATTTTCGCCATGTTTATGGCAAGGTTTGGTTCTTACGGGAAAGTGGATGCATTCTTTCAGCAGCAGCTTCCTCAAATCCTCGCATTGCCAAATGATAAACAGGTGGAAGCATTGCGCAATGAAGCAAGCCCCGGCATCATTCAGGAATGGATGCAGGAGCTTCAGAAAATCCTCCTGGAGATTGCGGCTGTTCGAAGTATTTCTCTTGAGCTTTACCGCATTCTTGAAGGGCTACTCCTGTTTTACGCATGCATGCAGCCCGATGACATTGATGTGGCCAAAGTGCCAACCATAAATCCTTTTAAAGTAGATGTGGACCTTGTATCGGCATGGAGCAATATTGCAGCCAATTTTACGGCGTCCGACAAAGAAGTAATCAAGCGCAAAGTAGATGATTTGACGAATGAATTGAACAATGCAAAAGCAAATGCCCCAGCCAAGAAGAATTACATCGCAGTGCTTAACAAGCTTATCAAGGTCATTTCAGCATATCTGTAATGGGTAATACCGGAGCACATATCATCCATAAAGCAGATGTTGTCATCAACACTTCGCAATGGCCCGATTCAACTGCATTGCAAGGGTGGGTGAGGCAACAGTTGCTTGAATCATTGGATAATGTTATGGATGAAATGGTCGGTAATGATGAGTGGGTGATGCTCGATAAGCTTGAACTGAATGTGAACCTCCCTTCGTTGTCAGGTGCAGCCCCGCACGAAATCTTGCCACAAATAAAAACGCAATTAGAGAATGCGTTCATCAATGCTGTTAATAATCACGGAAACAGTATTGAAAAACAGTCGGCTTCAGAAAGAATGTTTGAGGGGCTCACCTTGTATTTGGTGAAAGGTACAGTTGTGGGCCCTGATGAAATTCCGGCTTTTAAGAATTGGTTATTGGATGAGCCAGGCAATTTGAAATTGAATGAATCGCAGTTGACATTGTTGCGAAAGATCATCAGTGATAAAAATGCCTTCTCAAGGTTCAGCCAATTGTGGGGAAGTGATGGCTTCGAAAGATTTATGTTGCAGCTGTTACCGCAGCAAGAATGGAAAGGTCTTCAATTTCCAATTACCTGGAACAAAATCTTGCATGCATTTGATTTGACTGATTCGCAAAAAAGTGTTGCGTTGTATTCTGTTCTTTCTTCTGCGGCAGAAAATATTGAAACCTGTATGACTGACTTGTTCATGCAAATTGCCGAACAACTGCCAGTGAAAGCATTCGTTTCTGCAATGCACAATTTGCCTGGGGCAGTGCAAATACTTGCCGCAAAACATGCAGAAGGTTCTTTTGAAAAGACTTCAGAGGTTCTTTCAGAAGAAGAGGAAACGGGCATTTTATTACTGCCTTCGGCAATGGAAAAGAAGATGGACAAGGGGGGCATCGAGGCATCAAATGCTGGCCTGGTATTGCTTGCAGGTTTTATTCCTCATTATTTCGATGCCCTGTCACTGCATCCTGCTGCAACTAAGCAAGAAGCAAAAAACGGAGCGATGCTGCTTCATTACCTGGCCACTGGAAAAGCCTCAGCAGAAGATTGGGAGTTGGCCCTTCCTAAGCTCCTGTGTGGATTGGAATTGAAAGATGCATGCCCCGGTTCAATAAAACAGAATGAAACGATGATTCGTGAAAGCGGCGAACTTCTGAATGCTGTAATCAGCCATTGGGAAAAGCTCGGAAACACAAGCATCGAAGGATTGCGTTACAATTTCCTGCGGCGCAGTGGCCGCCTTCACATCCATGATGCATTTGCCGAACTGTTTATAGCTGAAAAAACTGAAGACATCCTGCTTCAGTTTGTGCCCTGGAATTTTAGAATGATAAAATTACCTTGGATGAAGTGCCTGCTCACCGTAAACTGGGGGAAATAGTTACATGTTCAGCACCGCCGAAAAAACGAGTAAGCCGGCAGCCCTGGTGAACCGCAAAGCGGTGAATGCTCCTTTTATCGGGCCAAAACTATTTACAACACAGCGCTCTGCTGAAAATGCTCAGCCTTCAACTACGCATGTGCAACTTTCAGCAAGCCACAACTTTCAGCATGGCTCAAACCTTAGACCACACACTTCAAAACCCGCACCCTTTTTTCAAACAAAATTGTCAGTCAGTTCACCCGGCGATGCACACGAAAGGGAAGCGGATGCTACTGCCGATGCAGTGATGCGTATGAGCGATGTATCGGTAACGGCATCTGGGCGGGAGGAAGAAAAGCTTCACCGGAGTTCTGATGAAAAGCATATAGAGAATAAGGCATTGCCGGCAACAAATGTCCAGCGCAATGCGTTGCCGGATGAGGAACAGGTGCAGGCAAAAGAGGATGAAAGGAAGGAGCATGAAACTATGGAGCCCATTGCAGCTATGCTTCAGCGTGAAGCGGCGAATGAAGAAGAAAAAGTGCAGGCCAGTGAATTTTCAAATGATGGAAGCGCCGCACTTCAAAGAACATATAGCCATGATATTTTGCACCGAAACCAATCGGAAAACCATTCCATACAAACGACTGGGCAAGGCCGCTTGATAGCCTTGCAAGGATCCAGCAGAGGCCCACCAACTATCACTCCCCGGTTTGAGCAAACATTGCAACAGAGTACCGCCAGCGGCAACGCTTTGCCGCAGCAGACACAGAATTTCATGGAAAGCCGCTTTGGTGCCGACTTCAGCGGTGTTCGCATTCATACGGATGGCGCTGCGCAGGAATTGAGCAGTAGCATCCGGGCGCATGCATTTGCCTACAACAACCACATCTTTTTCAACAGCGGAAAATTCGATACCGATTCTTCCGCAGGAAAAACTGTGCTAGCCCACGAACTAACGCATACCATTCAGCAGGGTGCCAGTCCTGTTGCATCGAATGTTGCCCGCAAACACCAGTTCACAGCGGTGCAATCCAAAGCCATACAAATGAGCAGTACCCCGCAGTTGGATACTGCTGTAACACTTGCACGTGGCGAACAGGGTAAAGTAATTGCCAACAAAGCGCAGCCCAACGGTGAGCGGGTTGGCGCCGACCAGCTCGTTGATTATTTCAAAACTACTTTTGGGGAAGACAAGATTGTAAAAACCTATACCGGTGCTCCCAACACCGTGGTGGAATCTATCATCAGAAAGAAATCCAAGACGATGGGCCAGGTGCCCAATCAGCCCGACCCCAACGTGCAGAAGGAACGCGATGCCATGCCCAGTTGGTGCGGCATCTTTGTGTTTTGGGCGCTGAACAAGGCGGGCATACCCATGCCAAAATGGAAGCTTGGCATGCCTATGATGAAACCAGAAGCCGCTTATCCTGCAGGCTATTCACCCAAGGCTGGCGACATCGCTTACCGTGCAAAGAATTCACATTATGGATTAGTAACCGGAGTTGAGGCAGGCAAGATCAAATCGGTGAATGGCAATACAGCAGGCGCCGATAATCTGGGTGGCGAAGTACAGGAACAAATGCACGAACCATCGCAATGGCAGGGTTTCTTCAACCCGCTGGCGTTGGCAACCGGTCCATTGTCATCATCATCAGCTACTGAACAGGCACAACAAAGTGGAACTGAACCGGCACGGAGCCTGCACGAATTGCGCAAGGCGAAATTCAAAACGCAGCGAAAGGAGACGGGCAATGATGAAGAGAAGCAGCTATTGCCGGAAGAAGAAAAAGTGCATGCAAAAATGCAATTAAGCAGCTGGTCTGTTGGCGCTGATGGTTCGCTGCAGCGAGTGGAATCTGAACTGAAGGAAGAAGAAGTGGAAGAGCATGAAGTGGTGCAACGAAGTGCCAGCCAGATCCCTGTAGAAAATGAGGAACGCGAAAGCGGCAAAGTGCAAACAAAGACAGAGGCAAGTTCCACGCAACATCTGCAATTAACAAGGGCTGAGGCCATGGCCCGCATGCATTGCAGCAACATTGCCTGCAAGGGCATGGTGCAAGCCAGTTGGTTAGGCGATGCATGGGATGCTGTGACCAATGTAGTGAGCGAAGCAGCAGCTTGGGTGGAGAAAGGACTCGATGCCGCCAAAGACTGGATACTGGGTAAGATCCGCGATTTTGTTATGGAAATACCCGGCTATCGTTTGCTGCGTTACATTTTGGGATACGACCCCATCACCGGTGAAAATGTGGTGAAGTCGCCGGAGACATTGCTTGATGGAGTTATTGGTCTCATACCGTTGTACGGACATCTCATCAGGCCTGTGCTCGATTATTTCCATGCCACCACCCCGGTAGCTAATTGGTTGTTTACTGCAGTCAATCGTTTTATAGGATTGATTGAAAGTATCGGCACTCGCTTTGAATTCTTCTTCAACAGCCTGAGCCTTACAGACATTGGCGATCCCGGTGGCGTGCTGCAAAGAGTGAGCGATTTGCTAAGCGGTGTAGTGCACGACATTCTCAATTTTGTAACCGAAGCTGCTTCCACATTCCTGCAGATGGTGAAGGACATTGCCCTCACCAATATCGGCCAGTTTGTACAAAATCATTTCCCCAATGCATTCGATTTGCTTTGTGTGGTATTGGGGCAAAATCCCATTACACACGAAGATGTGCCGCGCAATGGGCACACCATAATGGATGCAGGTTTGAAAGTTTTGGGTGAACGAGGTGCTCAAATAAAACAACAGATAACTCAGAACGGGATTTATGCCAAAGCAGTGGCATGGATCGACAGGGCCATTGAAGTGGTTACAGCCACCGTGGCTGACATCACCCATCTCTTTAGCACCGTGTGGGGAGAAATCACTTTTGAATCGTTGTTCACACCACTTGAAACATTTGCCAGGATATCTGAACATTTTACGAGGCCCATCAGGCGTGTCACTTCATTTATTGCTGAGGCAGTAGTTGCCATCCTGCGTATCCTCAAAGATGCATTGTTGCAATGGCTTAGCCGGACAGCAAGGGGTACCCGTGGGTATTACCTAATCACAGTTATTCTCGGCCGCGATCCATTTACCAGCAATGAAGTAGAACGCAATACCGAAAACCTTATTCATGGCTTTTTGAGCCTGATGGAAGGTGGCGAAGAACAGTTTCAGCAGATGAAGGAAAGCGGCGCCATTGAGCGAACTACGCAACGCATTAATGCGGCTGTGCGAACGCTCAATTTCACGTGGCCATACATTGTTGGATTGTTTACGAACCTATGGAACAGTTTCGACTGGACCGACCTGCTGCATCCGTTGGCTGCTTTTGGTCGTATCATTTCCACCTTTGCCAATCCTGTGCGAAGGCTGGTTGCTTTTGTAGTGGAAATCATAAAAATTGTGATTGAGATTTTGCTGCAGGTGATGAACTTCCCCATTGATGTAGTCAGCAACATCATCCGACGCATCATGCAGGTATTTCACCTCGTTCGCCGCGACCCGATTGGCTTCCTCAAAAATTTGTTGCGTGCCATTAAACAGGGCTTTGTTCAGTTCTTCAACAACATTTTCACACACCTGATGCGAGGCCTTGCCGATTGGTTGTTTGGACAGTTGGGAGCCATTGGCATACAAATGCCGCCAGACCTCAGTTTCCGCAGCATTCTCAACCTGGTACTGCAAATTCTTGGTGTTTCGCTGCAGCAAATCATGGATCGTGTGTGGCGCAAACTTGCTGAACGCATAGGCCAGGAAAAAGTGGACAAAATAAGGCGCATGATTGACCGGCTTGAAGGCATCTGGCGTTTTGTACGTGATGTGATGGAACGTGGGCCCATTGCCATTTGGGAATACATACAGGAACAACTCAGCAACCTGTGGGACACTGTGATTGACAGCATCAAAAACTGGATCATGGAGAAGGTAATCAATGCTGTGATTTCAAAATTGCTAAGTATGCTTGACCCGACAGGCATCATGGCAGTTATCAACAGCGTGATTGCTATTTACCGTGCTGTGCAGTCGTTCATTGAATACATCAGGCAGTTGCTCGAAATCGTAAATTCTTTTGTAAACGGTATTGCCGAAATAGCCAGTGGCAACATACAAGTGGCGGCAGATTTTCTTGAACGAACAGCTGCAAGATTCATCCCCATTATGATTGGCTTCCTTGCCAACCAGGTGGGCCTCGGGCGCATTGCAGGCAAGATTGTGGAAATGATTGAGCGGATAAGAGCGATGGTAAACAGGGCAATAGACTGGCTCATTGAAAAGGCGCTTACCATTGGTATGCCTGTCATCAACGGCATCATTAATTTAATTGAAGGCGGCGAACGCCTGGTGGAACGCGGCAGGCAGACCGTGCGAAACGCGGCAGAAGCAGTATTGGGCTGGTTGGGATTGCGCAAAACATTCAGGCTCGCAAATGGTGAACAACATGAAATTTATTTCTATAATACAGGCAATGCCTCCTCGCCTGTGATGGTGGCCAGTAAAGACCCGGCAACGCTGGAACATATACTGGCAACCAGGAAATGGCAGGGCCAAAATATTCCTCAGCCATCTTATGGCATCATTCAAACAAAGGCAGGCGAGATAGATGCGTTGCGCCCCAACCAAAACGTAACAACAGGTGAACAGATTCGATTGAAGTTTAATGATATTGCCGCAGAACTCAGCAAAGTGGGCGGCCAACCAATACCTGCCACACAAGTAACACCCACTGGTACCATGTTTTCGGGAACCAAACAGTTGGGTAAAACAATCACGGCCAATCCGCTTAGCCTTAATGCGGGTTCTTTTGCAGGAAGCCCCCCAACGGTTGACAGTGACATGGGCAATGAACTGAAGCGCAGGTATCCCGGATATTTTGTTGCCGGCCATCTGCTGAACGACAACCTGCATGGGCCTGGTAACCAGCGATGGAACCTGGTGCCGCTTACGCAGCAGGGCAACAGCAACATGAAAACCAAAATTGAAAATCCGGTAAAACAGAAAGTGCTTTCCGAAGGAGCGGTGGTTAGTTATCACGTGGATGTTGCTTACAAATCGGGCGGCTTCAATGAAGCTGATAGTGTGAATGATCCCGAAGACCATTTGCCTGATGCAGTCACTGCAAGTATTGAAGAACTCGCATTTGGCAATAATGCATGGGCACCGGTGCAACCTAAGCCAAAATGGGCAAAAGATGCATCCGTCACAATAAACAATGACACCCGAAACATTGCCAACTTCGGCGGTGCAAAAGCATTGAAAATAAACCTCAATACTTCTGATGCCAGAGACCTTGCATCATTGCCCGCAATAGGGCCGGCAAGGGCTGCAGCCATCGTGAAATTCAGGGTCGACAATCCGCTTACAGGTAACAGGGTTCGGTGGTTCACGTCGGTGGATCAACTCGCAGAAAAAGTATCGGGCATCGGAGCAGAAACAGTGGCTGCTATCAAAGCATTTCCCAATGTAAAAGTTTAAATTTAAGTACCATGAAAAAGCAGGTAATCAGGAAAAGGGTGGTAAGAAAAAGCGCTGGCAGAAATGCCGGCAATTTCATTTCACCTATGCTGCAACGCAAATGCGAAAAATGTGAAGAAGAGGACAAGAAAAAAGTGCAGCGCAAGAGCGAAGGTGGTGTACATGGAGTTGCATCCAAAACTGGCGGATTTATTCAGTCGCTGCCGGGTAGTGGCAGCCACATGCCAGCAGCACAACAGCAGTTTTTTTCCAAACGCATGCAACACGATTTTTCTGAAGTAAAAATTCATACCGGCGCCGAGGCCGATGCCAGTGCAAAGGAGATGAATGCATTAGCATACACTACAGGAAATCATATCGTCTTCAGACAGGGCACTTACAATCCCAATTCTCCCGAGGGCAAAAAGCTGCTGGCGCATGAACTGGCGCATGTTGTTCAGCAGCAGCAAGGCATCCTCCGTAAAGAAGAACCAGAGATGCAGGAAACAGCAGTGCCCACCATGGGCGTTGGTGATGAAAAAATGGGAAACACCAGGCATTATGCTAATTGTGCAGGTGTAAATGTGCAGGGCCACACCGATGCCAATTACAGCCACAGTTTCAGCCACAGTGGATCGCAGCGTAAAGGCAGCAATTGTGCCGACTGTAGTGGCGACGAATGCATGGTAAATACCGGTACCATTGTTTCAGTGTTCAGGGCCAATCCTGCTGTCACGCTGCCTTCGGTTCCCGATGGTCTAAGTGAATGTGAAGCCAAGGCTGTGAGCACCTTTATCAATACTACGCTGAGTGCCCATGAACAGCGGCATGTGGCTGCTTTTAATACCTACAACGCTACCATCAGGACTCCCTACACCTATCGCGGCTGTGCAAGTGGTTTAGATGCCTATGCGGAAGGCATTCACAACGGCATTGAAAGCAGCCGGCGTGCCAGTGCCGATGCCGCAAGTGCAGCGCTTGATCCATTCAACCCGGCAATCCCCTGCAATTGTCCGGATACTGAATCAGAATCAGCATCACCCGAAAGCGAATCACAAATTCTTTAATAAATATCCAATCGTATTTTACAAATACATTGCAGCAAAGTCTTGCAGGTAGGCGCTCTTGTTGTTTGCTACGCTCCATATGTTTAACTAAGACTTAGCGATGGCCTTGCTCATGGGTACACTACCTGCAGGGGTTGAAATAATATCGTGTACCTAAAAAAATTGACACCTTGAAACTACTGATGATTGCCATGGCGCAATTGCTGTGCCTGTGCATTTCAGCGCAACACCCCTTGCAGCTGGTGAAAAATGGCAAAAGCCCTTACCAGATAGTAAAAGCTGAAGGAAACAACGAAGCAAGAGCAGCAGGCCTTTTGCAGGAATATGTGCAGAAAATAACCGGGTGCACATTACCTATTGTCTCGGATAACGCTGCCCCGAAGGCCGAAGAAATCATCATTGGCCAAACCAAACGGGTTCCTGAATCTGATTGGAAAAAACTATGCACCGAACTCCAAACAGACGGATTTTCATTGCAGACAAATCAAAAGAAACTCATCATTGCCGGAGGCAGTGGCAAAGGTGTTATTTACGGTGTAACTACCCTGCTTGAAAATTATATGGGATGCAAAAAACTGAGTCCCGAAGTGGAAGTGGTTCCAACGGCAAAGAGCATCAGCATTCCTTCGCTTTCCATCAGGCAGGTGCCTCCGGCAGTTATTCGCATCATCAATAGCCCATTGGCCGCAGACAGCAACTACAAAGACTGGCAAAAGCTGGCTACCGTGGCAGATTTCTGGAATGATGGCGATTGGCGTGGTTATTACGTACACACTTTCAACCGGCTTGTGCCGGTGCAACAGTATTTTGATACACATCCCGAATATTATGCTATGATAAATGGCAAGCGAAGTCCTCATGGCCAGCTTTGCCTCACTAATCCCGATGTGCTGAAAATTACTATTGACCAGCTGCGCAAGGACATTGAAGCGCATCCTAATGTGCAGTATTGGTCGGTGAGCCAAAATGACAACTACGACAACTGCCAGTGCGAAAACTGTAAGAAACTTGATGATGCCGATGGTTCACCTATGGGCTCGTTGCTGCAGTTTGTAAATAAAGTAGCAGCAACATTTCCCAACAAAACCATTACTACACTGGCATACCAGTATTCTCGTAAGCCGCCACTGCACACAAAGCCTTTACCCAATGTGATGATTACGCTTTGCACCATAGAACTCAACAGGAGTAAACCCATTGAAACAGACAGCAGCAGTATTTCATTTAAAAATGATATTGTAGGATGGGGCAAAATCTGCCGCAACATTATGCTGTGGGATTATGAAATCCAATTCACCAATTACCTCTGTCCTTTCCCTTTGTTTCATACACTGCAACCCAACATTCAGTTTTTTACAAAGCATGGGGTGCAGGCACATTTTCAGCAAAACAATGGCGTTCATGGTGCTGAATTTGCTGAGCTGAAAACCTACCTCATTGCCAAACTGCTGTGGAATCCCGATGTCAATGCCGATTCTGTCATCAACGATTTCATGAAAGGCTATTACCAGGAAGCAGCGCCTTATGTAAAGGCGTACTTCGATTTGCTGCACAGCGAAGCCAAACGTTCGGGCCAGGGCCTCGACATTTACGGCACACCGGTTTGGAATGCAAAAACTTTCTTGAGCGACAGTCTCATTCAACAGTATTATTCACTGTTTGACAAAGCTGAGGCAGCGGTGAAAAGCAAACCGGAAGTATTGGAGCGTGTTAAGGTTTCAAGGCTACCTGTTCAGTTTGCCGATATGGAAATTGCCAAGACCGACATGTTTGGCCCTCGTGGCTGGTATGCTATACAGCAAGGCAAGTATGTGCTCAAACCTGAGCGCAGTAAATTGCTCGAAGATTTTTATGCTACCTGCAAGCGCAACAAAGTGATACAGCTCAACGAAATGGGCCTTACTGCCGACATATATTATTCCAATACCAAACGCTTTATTGATGTGCAGGTAGAAGGAAACCTTGCCTTTCAGAAACCTGTAACCTGCAAACCCATGCCGAATGAAAAATACACTGGTAGCGGAACAGGTATGCTAACCAATGCTGTGCGTGGAACCGATGATTACAAAATAAACTGGCTTGGCTGGCAGGCACAGGATGTTGAAATTGTAGTGGACCTGGAAAATGTTACTGCTGTGAAAGAAATAACGCTCAGTAGTCTGCAGTTTCCCAAATCGTGGATTATTCATCCTTCGCAGGTGTCATGTGCTATCAGCAGCGATGGCGTTGGCTACACAAATGTTGGCACCGTAGCTTCAAACACCGATCTGCAGCAGGAACCGATGATGAAAAATTTCACTTTCAAAATTGCTGATGCAAAAGCCCGCTATATAAAACTGAATGCTGTTGCTACCAAAACTTTGCCAGCATGGCATTCTTATTTTGGCAATCCCGCCTGGCTGTTTATTGATGAAGTAGTGGTGCATTGATTCAACAATCAAGAAAATTTCCTTTGAACCAACGCACATGCTTTCGGAATTTCGAAATTCACACTGAACAACTATTCCCATTTCAAATTGAAAACCGATTTTTAGAGAAAATAAATTCAGAAAGATGTTACGAAAATTATTGATAGCGGCTGTTTGGCTGCTTATGCTACAGGCGGCCCAATCGCAGACAACTGTGAAGCGCCTGGGCAATGCTGATGTGCAATCGTTTGACCAGGGCTGGCTGTTTGCCCGCTATGGATTGCAGGCAGATGGAAGCAGGAAGGAAGAACCCACAAATGGAATTGAAAATGTGGCTTATGATGACAAAGGGTGGCAGCAGCTTGATTTACCCCACGACTGGGCCATTTCAGGTCCGTTTCGCATTGAACTAGCCGGGGAAACAGGCAAACTACCCTGGAAGGGAATTGGCTGGTATCGCAAACATTTCACTGTGCCCGCAGCTGATGCAGGCAAGAAGGTATTTGTTGATTTTGATGGTGCTATGGCCTATGCAAAAATCTGGCTGAACGGTCAGTATGTTGGTACATGGCCCTATGGCTACAGTTCATTCCGCATGGATCTTTCACCGTTCATCATTCCCGGAAAAGAAAATGTGATTGCGGTTCGGCTGGATACAGAAAGCTGGGATTCACGCTGGTATCCCGGTGCCGGCATTTACCGGCATGTGTGGCTCGTAAAAGCAAACCCAGTGCATGTTGGCCATTGGGGCACTTATATTACTACACCCTCCATCACGCAGCAGGCTGCACAAGTAAAGATGGAGGTAACGGTCGACAACCAGGACAACAAATCAGCACAAGCCACCATCCATTCCGAAATTTTTGAAGCAGGTAACGGCTATCTGTTGAAGAAAAAGGTGGCCACTGGCAAAGACACAACAATCAGCATTGCTGCAAACAGTAGTGTAACAGCTGGCACCTATGCAACCATAGCAAATCCTAAACTATGGAGCCTTGAAAATCCGAATCGCTATGTTGCTAAAACCACTGTTTTGTTGAATGGGAAAGTGGTGGATACTTACTTCAGTACACTGGGTGTACGCAAGTTGGAGTTTACAGCCCGCAATGGATTTTTACTGAATGGTAAAAGGGTGGAAATACAAGGCACCTGCAATCACCATGACCTTGGTGCATTGGGCGCAGCTATCAACACCAGTGCCTTGCGCAGGCAGTTGTTGATGCTGAAAGAAATGGGTTGCAACGCTTTGCGAACATCACACAACCCGCCGGCTCCTGAGTTGCTGCAACTTGCCGATGAAATGGGATTCCTGGTTTGGGATGAAGCATTTGATGCTTGGAAAAAAGGCAAAAAGAAAAACGACTACAACAAACTTTTTGCTGACTGGCACGAAAAGGATTTGACAGCAATGGTGCATCGTGATCGCAACCATCCAAGTGTAATCATTTGGTCCATTGGTAATGAAGTAATTGATCAGAAAGATGTAGAACTTACCAAACACCTGGCCGATATTGTGAAACGCGAAGACCCGACACGTCCTGTTTCCAATGGATACAACGACCCGGATAACAGTCGAAATGTTGGCTCGCCGGTGGCCCTTGATATCATGGGTGTAAATTATTCCTTTGGGCAGCAGCCTAAATGGGATGCAGATCCACGCTATGCCAACAAACCCACAATGGGCAGCGAAACTTCATCCTGCATAAGTTCAAGAGGTGAGTATTTCTTTGGCACAGATTACAAAAACTGGCAGGTTACCTCTTACGATGTAGCCAAACCGGGCTGGGGCTGTATACCTGATGTGCAGTTTCGCACCAATGCAAAATATCCGCATCTCCTGGGCGAATTTGTATGGACAGGATGGGACTACCTGGGTGAACCAACGCCATATGGTTCGGATGAAACAAACCTGCTGAACTTCCGAACCGACACTTCCAAAAGAGCCGAGCTGGAGAAGAAGCTGGAAGAAATGAAGCAGCAAAATCCGCCATCACGCAGCAGCTATTTTGGCATTATCGATTTAGCAGGATTTCCCAAAGACCGTTTCTACTTATACCAGGCACATTGGAGACCTCAGTTACCTATGGCACACATACTGCCGCACTGGAACTGGTCCGACCGTGTTGATTCCATTGTGCCTGTGCATGTATATACTTCAGGCGATGAAGCTGAGCTCTTTCTCAATGGCAAAAGCCTTGGCCGTAAAGCCATGCAACCGGGGCAGGACTTCAGGCTGGTTTGGGAGAATGTGAAATACACGCCTGGCGAATTGAAAGTGATTGCTTACAAGAATGGCAAACAATGGGCAACAGACGCAGTAAAGACCACTGGTTCTGCAGCAAAACTTTCACTCAGCACCGACAAGAAGGAAATCACAAGCGATGGACTGGAACTCGCTTTCATCACTTTGAAAGTGCAGGACAAAGACGGGCTTACTGTGCCACGTTCTCATCCGGAAATCAGTTTTGCGGTGGAAGGTCCGGGTGAAATTGTAGCTACCGACAATGGGGATGCTACCAGCTTTGTTTCATTTCAAAGCCACCGGCGCCCGGCATACAATGGCATGGCATTAGTGGTTGTGAAGGCTAAGAAAGGACAAAAAGGAACTATTCGAATAAAGGCAACGAGCGGTGGCTTGACGGAAGCAAGCACAAGCGTCACTATCAAATAATACAATGTTACAAATCGACCTACCGGAAATGAATATTTTCATCCGGTAGGTTTATTATTCAAGCTATTGGAATTGGAGCATCAAAAAAATATGAATTCAGCTGTGTTGGGACCGGGCACTAAAATGCGACAAATGGCGAGCATCGGTTTTACAGCAAGGGTGGCTTTCATGTGTTTAATTTTCCCATTCTCTTTTGTGGAACAGACTGCAGCTCAAAATCAATTTGGAACAAGCAAAGAAATTATTTCACGCTGCAAAAATGTATTCACCAAACCTCCTGCACATACACCGTCACAAGTAGCTGTTGATGGCCCGCTATTGGGCAATGGCTATTGTGCAGCCGTCTTGGCTGGAAATCCCGACAGCCTTTGTTTCTACTTGGCACGCAATGATTTCTGGCGATTGAAATCGGGATACAATGAATCATTTCCTGCTGTACTTGGCAAACTGCAAATAAGCATCCCTGCGCTTCAACATGGCACTTATTATGTTGAACAGCATTTGTATGATGCCATCACTGTTGGAGAATTCACCAAAGGCGATACAGCAGTATCCCTGCAATCGTGGATGGCCGACACCCATGATTGGCTGGTTATTGAAATGGTGAACAAGGGTAAGGCAAACATAAAAGCAAGCATCATGTTGCAGCCACCTCAATCTGACCAGTTTGCGTTTCATCCGCCGCTTGAAAACAAGTTTGCCGATACTATCATAACCGGAAATAATGGTAAGGGCTTGCAATACATGCAAAGGGGCTTTGAGAAGGATGTTGACATCAAATCCTATGCGGCTGTTGCCTGCAGGATACTTGGCAAGAACAGCAATGACTTCATGATTGTACCTGGTGAAAAAATCACTATTCTGTGCGCTTTTGCGAGCAGTTTCAAGAATACAGATTGCCTGGGCACGGCAAAGCAACAGGCTGAAAAAGCTGGTGTACAATCAATAGCAAAAGCAAGAAATGATCATGAGAAATGGTGGCAGCGTTTTTGGAATGAAAGCTGGGTACGTATCGGCGATTCTGTCATTGAGAATCAATACTACAAATCGCAATACACCATGGCATCCTGCAGCCGCGATCCAAAATTCCCTCCTGGCATTTTCGGCAGTTGGGTAACGCAGGAAATGCCTGCATGGAATGGCGATTATCATCTCAACTATAATTACAGTGCACCTTTTTACGGATTGTATTCATCCAACCACCTGCAACAGGCACAGCCTTATGAGGCGCCCGTGCTCGATTTTATGCTGAGGGGAAAATATTATTCTCAGAAGATTACAAACATTTCAGATGGTGTGTTGTACCCCGTAGGCATTGGCCCGCTGGGTATTGAAACAACACGCAAGAACGACCTGATGCTAAAATACAGAAGTGGTTATATCACCAGCGGAGAGGTTGAGGATGAAGGTTTGTTCTTTGGGCAAAAAAGTAACGCGGCTTATTGTGCAACCAATTTATCCACTGCATTTTATCGCACATGGAGTCAGGCCTTTGCACAACGTGTGTATCCCTTCATAAAATCAATAGCCATCTTTTGGCAGCATTATCTCAAATACGAAAACGGGCGTTATATAATTGAGAATGATGCCATACATGAAGGAACCATTGGCACTAAAAATCCTATTCTTTCATTGGGGCTTGTGCCCATGGTTTTTCAAACTGCCATTGACATGAGTGCACTGCTGGGCATGGATAAAGATTTGCGCAGCATATGGAAGGAAAAAATGGACCACATGGCCAGCTACAGCACTCAGGTACGAAATGGGAAAACCGTTTTCAAGTATAGTGAAAAAGGCACCGATTGGTGGGCCGACAACACGCTGGGCATTCAGCATATTTACCCGGCCGGGCGCATTGGCTTAGCCAGCGATACAGCCTTGCTGCAAATAGCACGTAATACTATTGAAGTGATGCAACGATGGAAAGATTTCAATGGCAGCAACAGCTTTTTTCCTGCATCGGTTCGGGTAGGCTACAATGCAGACACGATACTGGCCAGGCTTCGTGAGTATTGCCACCACACTTACCCCAATGGATTTCAGCTCAACAATCCGCATGGCATTGAAAACTGCAGCACGGTTCCTAATACAATTAATGAAATGCTTTGTATGTCGAACCAAAACGTGTTGCGGGTTTTTGGCGTATGGCCTAAAGCACAAGACGCATCGTTTGCCAACATAAGATGCGAAGGTGCTTTCCTGGTTTCGTCGGTGCTTAAGAATGGCAGTGTTGATTATGTAAAAATAGTTAGCGAAAAAGGCAGGAAATGCCTACTGCAAAATCCATGGGAAATGCATCGTGTAAAAGTGAGCAGCAACAAAAAGGGTGAGCGGTTTTTGGTTGGCGGGCAGATTGCATTGAACACATTGCCGGGCGAGAAATTGCTATTTGAAAAATCAGTGAAACAGTGATGAAGATTGCAGATTATTAAAAGTATGGTTATGAAAAATTGGAAGCGTCAATTGGTGAAATTGTGTGTAATGTCAGGGCTTGTTCTCAACGCAAATGAGCCCCTGTTTTCTCAAAACAAAATGGGCCGCGAATGGCATGTAGCTTTAGCTGGCAATGACATGGCCGATGGCAGTTTGAGTCATCCGTTGAAAACCATTAATGCTGCTGCACAATTGGCGCAGCCAGGTGATGTGGTTACCGTGCATGGCGGTGTCTATCGTGAGCAAATAACACCTTTGCGTGGAGGCAGTTCAGCGCAGCAACGCATTGTGTACCAGGCGGCAAAAGGTGAAACAGTGCAAATCAAAGGCTCTGAAATCATTAAAGGCTGGAAGCATTTGGAAAACGATACCTGGATGACAATAATTCCAAACAGCTTTTTCAGAAAATTCAATCCTTACAAAGATTTAATCCGCGGTGATTGGTTTTGGCCTACACCAAAAGAGCGGCAATACCATACGGGAAGCGTGTACCTGAATGGCGATTGGCTGATGGAAGCAGCCAAAAAGGAGGAAGTGCTGCAAGCGGCGGATGAAAAAAATCTCCTTTGGTACGCAACGGTTGATTCCTTGAACACAACTATCTGGGCACAATTCAAAAGCAAAAATCCTAACGACGAAACAGTGGAAATCAATGTGAGGCAAAAGGTGTTTTATCCTGAAAAACCCTTCATCAATTTCATTACTGTTCGTGGTTTTTCTATGCAGCATGCTGCAACTAATTGGGCGCCGCCAACAGCAGAGCAAATGGGCTTGATTGGCACCCATTGGAGTAAGGGGTGGATTATTGAAAACAACACCGTGCAGTATTCAAAATGCGTAGGTATAGCATTGGGCAAATACGGCGATGAGTGGGATAATAACCAAACCGAATCGGCCGAAGGTTATGTGGGCACCATCAAGCGGGCTTTGGCTTTTGGTTGGAATAAGGACAGCATTGGTGGTCATCTTGTTCGCAACAACACCGTTGCCTATTGCGAACAGGCAGGTATTGTAGGGAGTATGGGTTGTGCATTCAGCCGAATTGAAGGCAATACAATTCATGACATTCATATCCGTAGATTATTCAATGGTGCCGAGATGGCGGGTATTAAATTTCATGGTGGGGTGGATGTGCAAATTACCGGCAACCATATCTATCGCGCTAATATGGGTGTATGGCTCGATTGGATGGCACAGGGAGCGCAGTTGAAAAATAACCTGATGCATGACAACCTGATCGATATTTTCCTGGAAGTTGATCATGGCCCGATACTGGTAAGCAATAATTTACTGCTATCAAAAAAAAGTTTGCTGATGAACTCAAGCGGTGTGGCCTTTGTTCACAATATGTTTGGCGGTGGCATGGATGTGGTAGAATATGATGGCAGGCTGACTCCCTATCATCCACCACATGCAACAAATTTGGTGGCGCTGCACGATAACCCTGGTGGAGATATTCAATTCATCAATAACCTTTTTGTAAAAGAAGGGAATGCCAGGCAGTACGATAAAGCCATGCTACCAGTAAGGTTTTCGGGTAATGTGTATACAAAAGGAACCAACTTGGCAATGCCTGATGACAAGCAAAAAACAGCAGCAGTTCAAAACGATTCTTCGCAGGCAAAAATGCAGGGCAAGAAGGAAAGTGACGCACTTGTTAAAAATGATTTTGATGCGGAGGCCAATGTGAGGATGGAAAAGAATGAAGTCTACCTTGATATTGCACTCGACAAGAATTGGCTCACGGAACAACAAAGGAAATTGGTTACAACCGAAATGCTGGGTAAGGCTATCATTCCTGGTTTGCCGTTTGAAAATGCGGATGGCTCGAAAGTGAAAGTGGATACAGACTATTTTGGCAATCCGCGAAATGTATCCAATCCGTCACCGGGGCCATTCGAAATAAAGCAATCTGGCAAGCAGAAAATGAAAATCTACCCTGTGCAGTAAACCTGTGGACAGGCATCCATCTTCACCAATAATTATTCTATCAATCACACTGCATGGTTTACACGATTTGCCTGCAACGCACTAACTTGTATGCATGACTGCCACTCATCTCAACAACGCACTCAGCCTGCTCGACAACATTTGCCAGCAGCGTATCGAATCGTATTTCGCACAGAAGGAATTTGACATCAGCTGGCATCAAGCCGACCCGCGTTGGCAAGATGTCCATGCTGCATTGCAGTTGCCCGCTGGCTTTTCGCAAACCGAAGTACTGTTGCTGCTGATAGCTATTGCGCCGCACATTCAACCCGGTTTTTACGACAATATCATTACCCGGCTTTTTCCGCAGGGTGGCGATTTTGTGGAAATGGGCGGCGCCAAGGGTCAGCAACACCGCGGCATGCTGCCTACTGGCGAAACGGCCCTATTTATTTTGGCCGGCATGAACACATCCTTCAGGCTGCAGGTACAAGGATTGTTCAGCGAAGAAGGCATGATTGGCAAGCATGGCCTGCTGCAGGTAGAACCAATGAAGGAAGGTGAACCAGCCATGAGTGGCCGACTGCTGGTCGATGAAGACTGGCTGGAAAAACTGTTGCTGGGCAGGGAAGCTAGCCCTGTTTTCAGTGCTGAGTTTCCTGCCCGGAGAATAAACACCCTGATGGAATGGGATGACCTTGTGCTGCACCCACAAACCATGGAGCAGGTGCACGACATAAGGCTGTGGATGGAACATCATCATCGCCTGAAGGGAGATAGTGTGCTGGCCCGCAAGATTAAGCCAGGGTATCGTGTACTGTTTTACGGTCCTGCCGGTACAGGCAAAACACTCACCGCCACTTTGCTGGGCAAGCAATTTATGCTCCCAGTTTATCGCATCGATTTGAGCCAGGTAGTCAGCAAGTACATTGGCGAAACGGAGAAGCACATGGAGTGGGTATTTACACGAGCTGCACGTAAAAACTGGATACTGTTTTTTGATGAA
>JBBIOQ010000006.1:39561-81033 GCA_037443285.1 Sphingobacteriales bacterium
TGGCAAACGGACCGGAGTCCGCGATGCACACGACAAATACGCCAACCAGGAAGTGGCCTACCTGCTACAGCGTATTGAGGAGTACGAGGGGCTACTCATTCTTGCGTCCAACTTCAAAGGAAATATTGATGAGGCATTCCTTCGACGCTTTCACAGCATCATCCATTTTCCAATGCCAAATCCTAACGAAAGATTGAAGTTGTGGCAGGGCTGCTTGCCCGAAACGCTGAAGGCAGAGCCGGACATTGACTGGACACAACTTGCCGCACAATATGAAATCACCGGCGCCGGTATTGTGAATGTGCTGCATTATACCGCCATTCGGTCATTTGCCCGTGGCGATGGCTTACTCCGATTCAATGACATCACCGATGGCATCAGGAAGGAATTCAGAAAAGAGGAAAAGGGATTCTGATTTTACATTTTTAACTATAGAGGAACCTGAGGGTGTCACGGAGTTGCACAAGGAAATTTTTTTTAGATTATTCATTTTTTCTTTGTGAATACCTCCTTCAACCCTGGTGAAATTGCGGGCTTCATTGCAAAAACGGGTTGAATCGTTTCTCCTCACCCACCGTCGTTGCAGGCCCATGTCCGGGATGAACAACTGTATCATCGGGCAGGGTAAACAGTTGCTCCCTGATGCTTTCAATGAGAACCCTGTGGTTGCCGCCGGGCAAATCGGTTCGGCCTATGCTGCGTTCAAACAACACATCGCCGCCAATTACAAAACCCTGCGCCTCGCAATAGAAACTAACATGACCCGGTGAATGCCCCGGCACAAACAATACTTTCAATTCAACATTGCCAAGTTTGAGTATCTGACCTTCTTTCAACCATTGAAGCGGACCATTGTAATTGTCAAATGGCAGGTTCCACATTTGGCCGCTGATGGGCGCCTGTTGAAGCACCTGCTGCTCATTGGGGTGAATCCACGGCTGCAATCCATAGGTATCGGCGGCCCATTTCAACCCAAACACATGATCCAGATGGCAGTGCGTTTGCAGCAGCATGCGCACCGTTAGGGCTTTGTTTTTGATGAATCCGTCCAGATCATTTTGTTCGTGTTTGGTGAAGCACCCGGGGTCTATAATGCAGGCATCGCCCAAACTGTTGTACAGCAGGTAGGTGTTCTCCTGGATGGGGCTGAAAGTGAAGGAGGCAATCTGCAACATGAATCTATCGTTTGTATGCTGCAAAAGTCAGGTGTTTTGGCTGTCAGTTCCTTGTTAAATCAGCGTCATCAGTCAACCGCAAAACTGTACATTGCATTATTCTTCTACCTTTATTTGCTATTTTAATGTTGCACAAAAACCGGTGGGTAATGTCTTTTCTGAACAAGGGAGTTAAATACGTAAGCCTGTTGATTGTAGGAGTTGTTGTACTTGCTGCTGCCGATGCACAGGTGTCATCGGTTCAGTTTGGGAAGAACCGGATTCAATACCGTAAATACAATTGGCGTTTTTACCAGACCGATAATTTCAATGTACATTTTACAGAAGGCGGATTGGAGTTGGCTAAGTACGTGCTTCAGGTAGCCGAAGAAGAGTTGCCTCAACTGGAATCATTCACAGAAACAGCTTTGCAGCGCCGGGCTAACATAGTTCTTTACAATTCTTACGATGATGCGCAGGCCACTAATATTGGCCTTGGAACAGAGGTTTCCAATCCGGGCGGTCTTACCAACCTGGTAAATAACAAAATCATCCTGCACTACAATGGCAATCACAACGACCTGCGCCGCCAGATTCGCGAAGGCATTGCGCAAATACTGGTTGATAATAGGATGTTTGGTGAAAATATCGGTGAAATTGCGGGCAACGCAACACTCCTTGACTTACCCAAATGGCTTACAGACGGTTATGTAGCTTATGCCGCCGAGCCATGGAGTGTAGCAAAGGACGACGAATTGAAAAATGCGCTGCTGGCAAATGAATACAAAAACTTTTACCAGCTTGCCTATGACCATCCAACACTTGCAGGAAACGCATTCTGGTATTATCTCGCAAACAATTACAAAAAAGAAAACGTTACCTATTTCCTGTATCTCTCCATTCTGTATAAAAATGTAAACACAGCTTCGGAACGCATTTGCAAAAAGAAGTTCAAGGAAGTGCTGTCCGACCTGATGCAGAAGGAATCCGACAAATATTACCAGGACCTTCGCGGCAGGCGCAATTACCCTAAGGGAAGCATTGCAGTAACCGAGGATGTGAATGAAAACAAAGACTTCTACCATTTTGCAGCAAACCCCAATGCCCGTTCATATACCTATGCTGTTGCTGAATACAAAAAAGGGCGCTACAGTGTATCGCTGTATGAAAATTTTGTGAACAGAAAAGTGCTCATCTCAAACGGTGTAAGAGTGATGAAGCACGAACGTAACCCGCTTTATCCTGTAATGAGCTGGGATGGAAAAGGCAGTAGGCTTGCAGTAATTTATTGGGAAAAGGACAAGGTGAAACTGATGGTGTACGATTTGGTAAACAACGACATCACGGTGAAACAGGTACTTCCTTTCGATGAAGTGCAGGATGCGCAATACTACCTCGACCATAAGAAACTTATACTGAGTGCTGTCAAAAACGGGCATTCGGATATTTATGTGTACAATATTGAAACACAAAAGGCAGAGCAGATCACCAATGATGTATGGGATGACCTTGATGCTTCGTTTGTTTCATTCCCCAATAAATACGGCATCATTTTTTCTTCCAACAGGCCGGGTCCTACCGTTGCAGGTGGCGACACCTCCTTACCCAGTGATTATCGCTACAATATTTACCTGATTGATGCGGATGCAAAAGGCGGCTTCCGCCAGGTAACGCAGCTTACAAAAATGAAGTTTGGCGATGCCCGCTATCCTATGCAGTACAACATGAACCACTTCACTTTCGTTGGCGAAGAAAATGGTGTAGGCAACAGGTATGCCGGCTTCTTCACAACAAAGGCTGAAGGACTGGACACCCTGGTGATTATTGGCGACCAGGTGTTGCGCAATCCCGATATAAAAGAAGTGGACAGTACCCTGCGGGCATGGGATAAACAGGAGCCCGATTCAATTGGATTGATTGCACTTACCAAAGACAGCACCTACACATTCCCGATAACCAATTATCAAAGCAGCCTTCTTGAAACACGCATTGCCGGGGATAAGGGCATAGTGAGCGAAGTAACACAACAGAGCGGACTGAAAATGCTATACCGCCTGCGTGTGGACAGTATTGCGCTTCGCCGCAGGAACGTAAATCCGAAGCCTACTGAATACATCAAACAACAAATGCAGGAGGCAAAAAGGGCAAAAGGGGATGCAATCATCTACAATCCTAATAACACTGATACAAGCAAAACTGAAGTGACATTTCTTGGCGAATTTGTCACCTCCGATTCGGCAAAGAAAACCACAGGCACCGCCAATACACCAACGGATGAAAAATCGGTTTACAGGGCCAAACTGCTGAGTGAGGCCAAGTTATACAAATACCGTTTGCGATTCAGTAATGATATGGTAATGGGCGGTATTACCAACAGCATGGTCTTCAACCGGTATCAACCTTATGCCGGGGGTTCGGGCCCCATCTACATGAACAACGGCAACAACCTGAGTTGGGTGTTTATGGCTAGCCTGAGTGATGTGATGGAAGACTACCGGATCACCGGTGGCGTGAAGCCCGGCATCAATTTCAGTGACAATGAGTATTTCGTGAACTACCAGAATTACCGCAAGCGCCTGGACTGGGGCCTCACCTATTACCGCGCCGCCAACAGTGCACTGCAGTTTTATGTTTACGCTCCCGATGCCTATTTTGATACCAAAACTTTCACCAATCTCTACCAGGCCAATGTTAGCTATCCTTTGGATGTGATACGCAGTATAAAACTGATCACCAGCTTCAGGAACGACAGGGTGGTGATGCGGCCCAACCAATATGCATCAGGTGCTGGTGTTCCTAACCGATATGGCCTCGAAAAGCCTGATACTAACCTTCGCTTTGTGAACCTGAGAGCTGAGTATGTGTACGACAATACACTGAACAAAACGCAGAACATATGGCATGGCCTTCGGTATAAAGTGTTTTTGGAAAATATCATGCAGCTCAACAAAGTGAGCTACACTCCTGGCCAGCAAGCAACACGCCAACTAACCCTTAACCTAGGTGCAGATGCACGTTACTACCTGCCCATTTACCGCAACTTTATCTGGGCAGTGCGAGGAGCCATGGACATTAGCTGGGGTACACAGAAACTCATCTATTATCTCGGTGGGGCCGATAACTGGATTTCACCCAAATTCAACCAGGAAAACAGGCCTAACCCCAATGTGCGGTATGTATACCAATCCCTGGCTGTGAATATGCGTGGCTACAAGCAAAACATAGCCAACGGTAACAATGCTGCAGTCATCAATAGTGAATTGAGATTGCCTGTGTTCAGCACCTTGCTCAACAAGCCTATCAACAATGCATTTATCCGCAATTTCCAACTAGTACAGTTTATTGATTTGGGTACGGCCTGGGAAGGCACGTTCAGCAGCATTTCAAGACCCAGTGTGAGCTATGCTCCCAGCGATCCTAACAATCCGCTGACGGTAAAAATAAATGCAGGTGGCATAGGGCCTTTTGCCGGTGGCTACGGCTTTGGTGCACGCAGTACCTTGCTGGGCTATTTTATGAAGATTGACGCCGGATGGCCCATGAACGGATTCTTCCGCGGACATCCTGAATGGTATTTCGCACTCGGCTTTGATTTCTAACCGGGAAATCATTCAACATAAAAACAGCAGTTGCTACATGCAGTTGCTGTTTTGTTTTATTGAAAATCCGGTTTCGATGATTGTAGTATTCAAAACCCAAACACTTTCAACAGTTTCCAGTTTTCATCGAGCAGCACCATTGCTGCCTTTTTGCCCGGAGCAATATTTCCAAATTCATTTTCTATACCTAACAGTTTTGCAGGGTAAAGGCTGGCCATGCGCAGGCTTTCAGCAGGCGTCAAACCAACCTGCGTTATGCCATTCCTTACAGCTTGGAGCATGCTTAGCGAAGAGCCGCTGAGTGTGCCATCGGGCAGGGCATAATGGTCGGCATGGAGCATATGTTTGTAAGGTCCATCTGTTGTGGTTGTAACCGCATCGGTAATGAAAAACAGCCTTTCCCCCATCAGCGTTTTGGCGAGCTTAATCATGGCGTAATCTACATGTATGCCATCGGGTATAATGGAAGCCATCAAATCATTGTCTTCAAACACTGCCACGGGCATGCCCGGCTTTCGGTGGTGTATGCTGCTCATCGCATTGAACAGATGCGTTACCGATTGAACACCTCGTGCTGAGAATTGCTTTGCTTCATCATAAGTTGCATTGCTGTGGCCTGCAGCAATTACAACACCTGCATTGCGCAAGCGCTGCAGCACTGCATTGCTACAGCACTCAGGAGCCAGCGTTATCATTTTCAGGTGGCCTTTTGCATGAGACAAAATCAAATCAATCTCATCCACTGTAGGTGTATGAATCCACTCAAGCACATGTGCACCCCGCTTGTCAGGATGCATAAAAGGCCCTTCCAGGTGCAGGCCCAAAATTCCTTCACCACCCTGCTGCAAGTAATCATTCAATGCAGCAAGGCATTCAAGGATAATTTCAATAGGTTGCGTGGCAATGGTTAATAGGCATTGGGCCGTTCCGCCTTTGCGGTTTTCTGCAGCCAGCGCCAAGAGGCTTTCTGTATCAGGAAATTGTGCAAACAGGCGTCCACCTCCTCCATAAACCTGTGCATCAATGAATGCAGGAACAATCAGGTGATTTTGGCAATGATGCTGTTCAATGTGCGTTGCAGGCAGGGAGGTTGTTAAGGCTGCTATGTGGTCGTCTTCCACACAGACATGGCAATTATTTATCCATTCACTACCTGTAAATACTGTTGCATGTGTAAGCCAGTGCTGCATGGCAATTGTTTTCAGAATTGTGTGCAATTTCCATTTCTTTGGGCATGCCAGAAGAAAAAAAATATCGCTGGATAAAAGTGGCCGAAAGCGCAGCAGAATTGTTCAACACTGGGCGCAGAATTGCACAGGTTAAAGCAGCAGGACGCGACATTTGCATCACAGAGTTCAACAACCAGTTGCACGGCTGTGCTGCCAAATGTCCACACGCCGGTGCCAGGATTGCCGAAGGCTGGGTGGACCCACTGGGCAACATTGTTTGCCCTTTGCATCGTTATCGCTTCAGGCTGAATAATGGTTTTAATGCAAGTGGCGAAGGATATTATCTCAGGACCTACCCAATAATGGAAAACGATGAAGGATTATTTGTAGGACTTGAGTCAAATTCCTGATCATGATACAGCTATAGTTTAGCAATTTGGATTAGCCAGCCTCAACTAATTTTGACAACCAATTAAAGAAAATTTTGAAATGAAAACATACACTGCTGAAATCAGCAAGCTTCCACGACATTACCTAGCTGAAAATTTCACCATCACTACCTGGGAAACCCTGGAGCCCTTGTTCAAAGAATTGCTCGAACGAAATATCAGCAATAAGGCCGAATTGGAAAAGTGGTTAAAGGACATGAGCGAAGTAGAGGCTGCTGTGAGTGAAGATGCATGCTGGCGCCAGATAAAAATGACCTGCGATACGGAGAACAAACAACTCGAGGAAGCTTTCAACTTCTTCGTGATGGCAATACAGCCAAAGATGCAGCCCTATGCTGATGCCCTCAATAAAAAACTGGTGAATTGTCCGCTGGTAGCAGAACTTGATCAAAGTTTATATCACACATACCTGCGCTCGGTGAAAAAAAATATAGAGTTGTTTCGCGAAGAAAACATTCCGCTGCAGGCAGAATTGGGTGTGCTTCAGCAGCAGTTTGGCCAGATTACAGGGCGCATGACTATTGAACACAATGGGAAAGAATACACGTTGCAACAGGCTGCAAAATTCCTGCAAAGCAAGTACAGGAATGAACGTGAAGCTGTGTACAGAAAAATACAGGAAAGAAGGCTGCAGGATAAGGATGCATTGAACGAATTGTACTCCAAATTGATTGGTCTGCGTCAGCAGGTTGCTTTGAATGCCGGCTTCGAAAACTACCGCGATTACAAGTTTAAGGAGCTTGGACGTTTTGATTATACGCCTGAAGATTGCGTGCAGTTTCAGCAAGGTGTAAAGGAAAATGTTGTGCCCCTGGTTAATGAAATTTATCTGCACAAAAAAGCAACGCTGGAAGTGGAAACGCTTCGCCCGTGGGATTTGGAAGCAGAGCCCGAAGGATTGGAACCACTGAAGCCATTTGCAACGGGGGCCGACTTGCTGCAGAAGAGCATTGCGGTACTTGAAAAGCTCAACCCTTTTTTTGCGGAGTGTTTTCGAACCATGGAACGCATGGGTCACTTTGATCTTGAAAGCCGCAAAGGCAAGGCGCCAGGAGGATATAACTGCCCATTGGCAGAGAGTGGAGCTCCTTTTATTTTCATGAATGCTGCCGGGCAGATGGATGATGTAACCACCATGGTACACGAAGGTGGGCATGCCGTTCACAGTTTTCTTTCGCATACGTTGGAACTTACTTCGTTTAAGGAATATCCCATGGAAATTGCCGAAGTGGCAAGCATGGCCATGGAGCTTTTTACCATGGATCACTGGCAGCCTTTTTTCGACAATGAGCAGGATATGAAGCGTGCCAAATTGCACCAGTTGGAACGTGCCATCACTATTTTCCCTTGGATCGCCACCATTGATAAATTCCAACATTGGGTCTACCTCCATCCAGCGCATACTGCAGACGAAAGGGCTGAAAAATGGGTGGAAATCCTGAACGAGTTTAGCACTGGTGTTTTGGACACAACCGGCCTTGAAAACTACCGGCGTTACAGTTGGCAGCGACAACTCCATTTGTTTGAAGTGCCGTTTTATTACATAGAATATGGCATTGCACAATTGGGAGCCATTGGTTTGTGGATGCAATACAAAAACAATCCGCAGGCAGCACTTGACAATTACATGGAGGCACTGAGCCTTGGGGGCACCAAACCACTGCCGGAACTTTACCAGGCTGCAGGATTGCAGTTCGATTTTTCTCCCTCACACATCAGAAAGTTGATGGAATTTGTGAAAGGGGAAATGGACAAACTCTAATGGAAATGAAATAGAAAGGGGCCCACTAAGGAGCCCCCTTTTTTCTCAATAAGCAAGCAATAGGTTTTCAGGATTGTTGTTGTTGTTTGCATTTGCAGCAAATGCCGCTTACTACCATTTCTGTTTTGCGGATTTCAAATCCATCGGGCATGTTGAGGTAAGGAATGTGCACATCATCGAGGCATTGTGTGGCCCCGCATTGGAGGCAAACAAAGTGTACATGGTCATCGTGATGGTGGCCTTCTTCGCATCCGTTTTTGCATAAAGCATACCGCGCAGCACCATCCGACCCGGGAATGGAATGGATAATGCCCTTATCGGCAAAGGCTTGCAGGGTGCGGTAAATAGTAACCCTGTCAACAGCATCAAGCGAATGCTCAATATCACTGTGGCGCAATGCTGTTGTTCTTTGCTGCATGAATAAATGGAGAATGGATCTCCTGCTGTCGGTTACACTCAGGTTGTTACGCCGGAGAATTTCAACCGTTAAATCTTTCATTCCTTCTGCTCTGTTTTTGCTGCCTTGCGGCAGGTGAACTAATGTTGGTTTACTGAGGTTGATTGCCGAAAATGTTGTTTACAAATCCACCCCTGTCGGTCTCTTTCAATAAACTTTCAATGTCGTCTTTGAGCATGCGGATTTCCTTTTCCTTTAGTCCATCATAAATGCCTCTCACTTTTCCCTGCTTGTCCACCAATGCAAGAAATTGCGAGTGAAGGAACTGATCACGAATGTCGCCGACATTATTCCTGGGGTCGTCTATGTGATAGCTCTCTCGGGCTGTTTGGTACAATTCCAGTTTGTTTCCGGTCAGGAACTGCCACTGTTTGCCATCGGCACCAATGCTATCACAATAGCGCTTCAGGTGTGTTACACTGTCGTTTTCAGGTTGGCAGGTGTGGCTGAGTATAGCGAACTGGGGGTTGCCTTTAAAGGCAAGGTATATTTCCTTCACATGACCATTCATGTTCGGACATATGCCTTTGCATGTAACAAAAAAGTAATTGGCTACATACACTTTGCCCACCATCTGCTGTTGATACAGCGTATCGCCTTGTTGATTTACAAAGGAAAAAGGTTTAACGTAGCTGATCACAGGGAGTTTGCTTTTCCAATTGTCTGTTCCCCTGAAGAGAAAAAAGAAATAGGATAGCAATATGACCAGGAAGGCTGTAAAGTAAATCAATAACTTGGTTCTGAATTTCATAGTTCACAAAATTACCGGCATCAAAAAGTATTTTTTATACATTTGCAATGTTGTTTCAAAAAATAACGCTTAGTTGCATTTTTCCGCATGAATTCAATAATCAAAATCAATTGGGAGCGCCTTGGAGTTGCTGCCTCCCTGGTATGTGCCATCCATTGTGCCATAATGCCATTGTTTATAACCAGCTTGCCTTTGCTGGGCCTCGATTTGGTTGATAGCCCGATATTTGAGTTTTCCATGCTTGGCACAGCTTACATTATTGGTTTCATTTCGCTAAGGCACGGCTACAGGTTGCATCATCACAAGGCCATGCCGCTGGTGCTGTTCACATTAGGAATTGGTACTCTGGGTGTGAAGGAGTTTGTGGCGGGCCGTCCTCTTTGGTTGGTTTTCCCGGCAGTGATGCTCATTTTGGCAGCGCATTATTTCAACCACAGACTTTGTCAGAAGGCAAACCACTGCCATTCCACTGATTGCAATCATTAGGTACCTGAGGCAGTCTTATTATCCTTCACTGGTCTGGTTATTCTCAATTTTGCTGTAGGCGGCTTGCGAAATGCCTATAGCCTTTGACAACGTTTCCTGTTAAGGTTGCGCTTTAAGCGTAAATACTTGATAACACTACCTGGAATGATGCCAACGAATAACCATTTTCAGGTGCAATATTCGGCATTTCGATGGATGCAAAAAAGCCGGTCATCAACGACCGGCTTTCCATGATAACGCCTATTTATGTAGGAATCTAATCTTGTCTTTCAGGAGCAAGTCCCCAATGTTCAGGACTACGCCAAAGTGAGCTGAGCAATAACTCACGCATGAAGAAGAATTCTTTAGGAAGCTTGTCGTACAGGGAACTGAAAAGTTCCTCATGGCCAAGTAGTTCTTTCTTCCATAATTCACGGTCAACTTCCATGATTTTTGAAAATTCTTCCTGGCTGAAATCAAGGCTGTTCCAGTCCATATCCTCATAGCGGGGCATCCAACCAATAGGACTTTCAACACCCAAGCTCAGGCCTTTGGAACGATTGACAATCCACTTGAGCACCCGCAGGTTTTGTCCAAAGCCGGGCCATGCAAAATTGCCATTCTCATCCTTGCGGAACCAGTTTACGCCAAAAATGCGGGGAGGAGCAGGAAGGTCGCGGCCAAACTGCAACCAATGGTTCCAATATTCACCAGCATGGTAGCCCATAAAAGGCAACATAGCAAACGGATCCCTGCGCACTTTACCTACTTCACCAAAGGCAGCAGCGGTCATTTCGCTTCCCATGGTAGCAGCCAGGTAAACGCCAAAGTTCCAGTTGAAGGATTGGTAAACCAGCGGCATGGTTGTGGCACGACGTCCGCCAAAGATGAATGCAGAAATGGGCACACCAGCGGGGTCATCCCATTTTTCATCCAATACGGGGTTCAGAATAGCTGGGGCGGTAAACCTTGCATTAGGATGCGCAACTGGTTTGCCACTGTTCTTGTCGTACGGCTGTCCATGCCAATCAATAATGCCATGTGGCACTTCTTTTGTCATGCCTTCCCACCAAACATCTCCATCGGGGGTAATGCCCACGTTGGTGAAAATGGTATTGGCTTTAATGGAAGCCATGGCGTTAGGGTTGGTCTTTTCATTGGTGCCCGGTGCTACGCCAAAATATCCGGCTTCGGGGTTGATAGCATAAAGTTTGCCATCGTCACCCTTATGTATCCAGGCAATATCATCGCCAACGGTGGTTACTTTCCAGCCTTCCAAACCCTGAGGTGGCACCATCATGGCGAAGTTGGTTTTGCCGCAAGCGCTTGGGAAAGCTGCAGCTACATAGGCTTTTTCTTTTTCAGGGCTTTCAACTCCTAAAATGAGCATATGCTCGGCCAGCCAGCCTTCTTCATGGCCCATCACACTGGCAATACGAAGGGCAAAGCATTTCTTGCCGAGAAGGGCATTTCCACCGTAGCCACTTCCGTAGCTGATAATGAGCCTTTCTTCAGGAAAGTGAGAAATATATTTTACAGTTGGATTGCATGGCCATTTTACATCAACGCCACCTGGTTCCAGTGGGTCGCCCACGGTATGGATACATTTAACCCATTCACCCGGCTTCATGTGTTCAAGTACTTCATTACCAATGCGGGTCATGAGTTTCATATTCACCACTACATACTCACTATCGGTAATTTCAACGCCGTAGCGGCTGAAGGAAGAACCAATGGGGCCCATGCAAAATGGTATAACATACATGGTTCTGCCAGCCATGGCGCCTGCAGTAAGACCTTCCAGAATGTTCTTCATTTCCTTGGGGTCCATCCAGTTATTGGTTGGTCCGGCATCGTCTTTTCTGCGGCTGCAGATGTAGGTGCGGTCTTCAACCCGTGCCACGTCACTGGGGTCGCTGAAGCATGCATAGCTGTTCGGACGCTTCTGTGGATTCAGTTTGATGAATGTGCCTTTTTTTACCAGCAGTTCACACAATGAATCATATTCCTGCTGGCTACCGTTGCAAAGTTGCACTGCCGATGGCTTTAAATGCGCCGCCATGGCTTCGACCCATTTGTTGAGCTCCTCACTCACTGGGCCTGTTTTGTCAAAGAAATAGTTGGTTTGATTGAACATAGTTAAACGATTATGCGGTTTTAAATTCAGAATGCGCAAGTTGTTCAATGAAGGTTGAATAAAATATGAGATGTATCAGGTAGTTTATGACAAATGGTTATACCAACTAAAATGGCTGTGGATAATTGGGAAAAAAATTCGGGGTTATTCGGGTTAATTTTGAGGTTGAAAATTCAGGGTTAAAACCGCAAAATGAAATATAATCAATCCACCTTGCAAAAACTGGAAAGAATACTTGCTGAAGCCGGGTACGTGCTGCGTTATGAAAGGGGTACCTTTCAAAGCGGTTACTGCATTCTGGAGCAGAAGCGGGTGGTGGTGCTCAACAAGTTTTTGATGGCGGAGGGCAGAATAAATACCTTGCTCGAGTTAATACCTCAATTGCAGATTAACCCGGATAAGCTGACACAGGAAAGCCAGAAATTACTTGATGAAGTATTGAAGGCTTCTGTTACAGCAGAATGATTGGTAAATAATGATTTTCACAAAAAAGACCCCCTTGCTGAAAGGAGGTCTTTTTTATTGGTGGTACATTCGTTTGCAGTGAGCAATATGCCGAAACTGAGAATTACATTTTTGGGCACAGGAACCAGCAGCGGAGTGCCCATGGTTGCGTGCAACTGTATGGTTTGCACTTCACCCAATGCTGAGGACAAGCGGCTCCGCAGCAGCATACTGGTGCAATCCGAAACCACCAGTATAGTAGTAGATGCTACTCCTGACTTTCGCCAGCAAATGCTTACCCACAAAGTGCAGCGTGTAGATGCAATCCTGGTGACACATGCGCACAAAGACCACGTGGGTGGCCTTGACGACACAAGAGGTTTCCAGTATTTTCAGCAGGAACCAACCAGGGTTTATGGAACCTTGCAAGCGCTGGAAGGTGTGAAACGTGAAGTGCCTTATGCATTTGACGAATTCAAGTACCCGGGTGTGCCGGTGTTTGAGTTGCACCAAATTGATCAAACGCCCTTTGTAATTGGCGATATCAGGATAATACCTGTACTGGTTTGGCATTACCGCATGCCGGTGATGGGTTTTCGATTTAATGATTTCACCTATATCACTGATGCCAACCGGATAGATGAGTCTGAATTGGAAAAAATACGCGGTAGCCATACGCTTGTGCTGAATGCACTGCGCAAGGAAAAGCATATGTCGCATTTCACGTTGGACGAAGCCGTTGCCATTGCACGTGAACTGGAAGTGAAGCAAGCCTACTTCACGCACATAAGCCATCAACTCGGATGCCACAAGGAAATAAATGAAGAACTGCCAATGGGGAATGAACTGGCATATGATGGCTTGCAAATCTGGGCTTAGCGTTAGTATCTTGTGCCAGCACAGCATACAACATGGCACGTTACAAGCATGGTTTCAGGCATTGGGTGAAGGATTATTTCACCTTCACGAAATGGCAGCGCCGTGCTTTGATTATGCTGCTTGCCATAGCAATCATTCTTATTGTTTTGCCTGCTACATTTCCATACATTCTATCCCATAACAATACTGCTGATGCCGATTCATTGGTTGTAACAACGGTGAATGAATGGGTTGTTCGCCGGCAACTGGCTGACACTGCGGCGAACGATGAGGCAGACGTAAACAATGAAAGCTGGCGGGAGCCTGCCGGTACGGCATACAACCCGAAAATTTCTTTCTTTCCATTTGATCCCAACACGGCCTTTGCAGCAGATTTTGCGAAGCTTGGCATGAAGCCTAAAACCATACAAACCATTTTGCACTACAGAGAAAAGGGCGGCAGGTTTCGGAAGCCTGAGGACCTGTTGAAGATTTATGGTTTGCCAAAAGAACTGGCTGAAAAACTGATGCCGTATGTTGTGATCGCAGATATCGAAAAGCCACGTGATAATGATTGGAAGCGGGATTCAGGCTTCACTAAAACCAAAACTGAAAAGGCTATAGCCAAAGTTGACATCAACCTCGCCGACACATCGCAATGGATTGCATTGCCGGGAATCGGGAGCAAACTTGCCAGCCGTATCGTGAATTTCAGAGATAAATTGGGTGGGTTTTACAGCATTGAACAAGTAGGAGAAACATATGCATTGCCCGACAGCACCTTCCAGAAAATACGGCCAAGATTGTTGATGAGCAACGGGCCTTTCAGGTTTGTCAATATCAACAGTGCTAATGTTGAGGAAATAAAGGCGCATCCTTATGTGAAGTGGAATGAGGCCAATGCCATTGTGCAATTCCGCACCCAACATGGCAGGTATGGCGCTGTTGACGATTTACTGAAAATCGCCATCATTTCATCAGAGTGGCTGCAGAGGATGAAGCCATACCTGAAACTGGAATAACCACTAACACATTTTATTACTTCTTGGTTGAATCTCCACAATCACCAAACAAGTGTTCGCCTACATTTGTCATCTTTGCCCACAACGATTGCAACCGAATGAATTTTCAATCATCAGAATTGACTTTGCAGGTGGCCGCTGCCGCCCGTGATTTTGCTCACCAGCATATCAAACCCTTCCTCATGGAATGGGATGAAAAGCAGGAGTTTCCGGTTCCTGTTTTCAGAGCAATGGGAAAGTTGGGATTGATGGGTGTGCTTGTGCCACATGAATACGGAGGCAGCGGGCTCAGCTATTTTGAATACAGCGCCATCATACAGGAAATAGCCAAGGTATGTGGTTCGGTAGGATTGAGCCTTGCTGCGCACAACAGCCTATGCACCAACCATATTCTCACTTTTGGCAATGAGGAACAGAAAAGGAATTACCTGCCCATGCTAGCTTCGGGTGAGCACATAGGAGCCTGGGGCCTTACCGAACCCAACACCGGCAGCGATGCGGGTAACATGCAGACCACTGCGGTCAAGGATGGTGACTTCTGGATTTTGAACGGAACTAAGAATTGGATTACCCACGGTATCAGTGGCGATGTAGCAGTTGTGATTGCAAGAACAGGTGCACCACGCAGTAGCGGCAATGCCACTGCTTTCATTGTGGAAAGAGGGACACCCGGTTTTGCAGGCGGCAAAAAGGAAAACAAACTGGGTATGCGTGCCAGCGAAACCGCAGAAATGATATTTGATAACTGCCGGGTGCCTGATGCAAACAGGATGGGAAATGTGGGCGATGGCTTCCGGCAGTCACTTACCATTCTTGATGGTGGGCGTATCAGCATTGCTGCTCTTGCGCTGGGAATCGCCAAGGGAGCCTATGAGGCCAGTGTGAAATATGCAAAGGAGCGCCACCAGTTCGACCAGCCTATTGCCAGTTTCCAGGGAATCAGTTTTAAACTCGCGGATATGGCCACGGAAATACAGGCTGCCGAATTGCTCATCAATGAGGCCTGCAATTTGAAAAATGCCCACAGAAAAGTGACCAAAGAAAGTGCCATGGCAAAATATTATGCCAGCGAAGTAGCGGTGAAGGTGAGTAGCGATGCTGTTCAGATTTTTGGTGGCTACGGCTACACCAAGGATTTTCCGGTCGAGAAATTTTACCGCGACAGCAAGCTTTGCACCATTGGCGAGGGCACCAGTGAAATTCAAAAAATAGTCATTGCCCGGGAGGAATTGCACAGGTGATGTTAAAGCATCACACATCACTTTTACTGCTAAAAGCTAACGACTATTTTTGCCTGCATGAAAAATTGGCTATTCGGCTCGGGGATACTTTTGCTGACTGCTTGCAGCTTTGCTGACGGCAACCAGGGCAAAACAGGTGCTGTGCAAGGGGCGGCTGTCAATACCCACCATCCGGGCAAGGACCTTTTTCAATCGCAATGCGCCAGTTGCCATTTTGTAAACAAGGAAATGACAGGGCCGGCGCTTCAGGGCCTGGAGGAACGGTGGCCTGATACTGCAAAATTGTACGCCTTCATCCGCAATAGCGCAGCAGTAATTGCCAGCGACAAATATGCTGCTGATCTTTGGAAACGCTTTAACCAAACTCCCATGCCGCCACATCCCAATTTGACTGATGATGACATCAGTAAAATTTTGGATTTTGTGAAAACAATGAGTGCCACGGCCAACCCTTAATTCCCTGCATTCTTATTCTCAGCCTTAGGCAAATACAATAAAAAGCATGTTGAAAGTTTACGGGATACCCAATTGCAATACAGTGAAGAAGGCAATTGACTGGCTGAAGTCAAATAGCATGAATTTCGAGTTTCATGATTTCAAGAAACAAGGTGTAACCAAAGCCCAGCTTGAAAACTGGGGCAAACAAGTGGGATGGGAAAACCTGCTGAACAAGCGTGGTACTACCTGGAAAGCATTTACTCCTGAACAACAAGCAGCCGCTGAAAAGAAAGGTGGTGCTTTTGGCCTAATGATAGAAAAACCATCTGTCATTAAGCGGCCGGTCATCGAAAGCAACGGAGCTGTTTTGACGATTGGGTTTGATGAGAAGATATATGCTGAAAAAATGAAAGGCTGATCGTTCGACCAGCCTTTTGTCAGTATACCTGTGGAGCTAAAGCTTCCCTTCCAGGCCTTCAAATTTTTCTTTCGCCTGCTTGGCAAAGCCTTCAATTTTTTCGCCAATATCGCCTGGGATAATGTCCGAAATTTTGTCGAGTAAACTTCCACCTTCCTGGGCCTGGCCCGATGATGCATGCGTAAACATGTTTTCAATACCATCGGCCATCATGGGGAATTTTTCCTTTACAAATGCTTTGACGACTTCAATTGATTTTGTGGCCTGCTCCTGGCTGATGCCTGCTTCGGCAATGAGTTTGTTGATAAGGTCGTTCATAATGGTGGTTTTAATGTGTGGCAAAAAAAGCTTGTAAGGCAAGGTAGGGCAGGAAGAATTGTATAAAAAAAATACCGGGCTTCTTACCCGGTAAATCATCGAAAAATAATGCTGAATGGTTCGTCAGGCAACACGCAATTTGTTCAATTTGCTGTTTTCAAATTTCTGCTGGGCATATTCCAGCGTTACCTCAAACGCATGTTCTTTCATACTGGGTAACTCGAACATGGCTTCTACCAGGATTTGTTCGCAAATGCTGCGGAGTCCCCTGGCACCAAGTTTGAATTCCATTGCTTTTTGTACAATGTAATCAAACACGGCCGGCTCAAATGTCAGCTTAATGCCTTCCAGTTCAAACAGTTTGGTGTATTGGCGAACCAGCGAGTTTCTGGGCTCGGTAAGAATGCTGCGCAGTGTTTCTACATCCAATGGATCGAGGTGGGTAACCACTGGAAGACGACCAAGCAGTTCGGGGATGAGTCCAAACGATTTTAAATCCTGGGCGTTTACAAATTGAAGTAGGTTCTTCTTCTGGTATTCCTGCAACTCTTTGTTCACGTTAAAACCAATGGCATTTGTATTTACCCGGCGGGCTATCACTTTGTCTATGCCATCAAATGCACCCCCGGCAATAAAGAGAATGTTCTGCGTATTTACCTTAATCATTTTCTGCTCAGGGTGCTTGCGTCCTCCCTGCGGGGGAACCAGCACATCGGTGCCTTCGAGCATTTTGAGGAGGCCTTGCTGCACACCTTCGCCACTTACATCGCGGGTGATGCTGGGGTTGTCGCCTTTGCGGGCTATCTTGTCTATTTCATCAATGTATACAATGCCACGTTCAGCGGCCTGCACATCGTAGTCGCAGTTTTGCAGCAGGCGGGTAAGCATGCTTTCCACGTCTTCGCCTACATAACCTGCTTCGGTAAAAACAGTGGCATCAACAATGGCAAAAGGAACATTAAGCAGCTTGGCAATGGTTTTTGCCAACAAAGTCTTACCGGTACCTGTTTCGCCAACTAAAATGAGGTTGCTCTTTTCAATTTCCACTTCATCGGGCAGCACCCTTTGAGTGAGGCGCTTATAGTGATTGTAAACAGCCACACTCAGTATTTTCTTGGCTTCGTCCTGGCCAATTACATACTGGTCGAGGAAGCTTTTGATTTCCTTTGGCTTTTTCACATTCAGTTTGAAGGCACCCGGCGAAGTGAAACGGTGGCTTTGCATGGCCACTTCCTGCTCCACAATTTCACGGGCACTTTCTACGCACTGGTCGCAGATGTGCACATTATCCTGGCCGGCAATGAGAATTTTTACTTCATCGCGGCTTTTGCCACAAAAGGAACAATGCAGGGTAGACTTTGCCATGATTAATCAGAGTGCTAACGCCCTGTGAAACAAGGCCATTGCAGAACAAAGGTATTTTTTTGCCCCGTTTAGGGCAAGTTGATAAAGTTAAAGCTTCTTGGTGATGCCATCCACAATGCCATAAGCCATGCTTTCCTTGGCATCCATCCAATAATCGCGGTCAAAATCTTTCATCACTTTGTCGAAAGGTTGCCCACAGTTATCGGCCAGTATTTTAGCGCCGAGCTCCTTGGTTTTGCGGATTTGTTCGGCCATAATTTCGAGGTCGGCGCTGGTGCCACGGCCACCGCCGCTGGGCTGGTGTATCATTACTTCGCCATGGGGGAAAATGAACCTGCGGCCTTTTTTACCACCGCTCAGCAGGATGCTACCCATGCTGGCCGCCATTCCCATGCATACGGTACTAACCGGGCTGCTGATGAGCTGCATAGTATCGTAAATAACCATTCCCGATGTGACCATGCCACCCGGGCTATTGATGTAAAAGGTGATTTCCTTGGCCGAGTCAAGGGCATCCAAATAGAGCAGGCGGCTGGTGATGTCCCTGGCGCTCTTGTCGTCTACCACGCCCCAGAGGAAAATTTTGCGCTGCTCAATGAATTTTTTGTCGAACTGCCACCCGCTCATCATTTTCTCCATCGGTATTTCTACAGAAGGCATTTCGGGTGCTTCAGGTTCCTCTTCGTCGAAGCGGAAGGGTTTGTTGCTGTAATTATATTTATTCATGTTCATTCATTTTATATCAAGCTGTGCACAGGCCCTGAAGTGAGTGACACAACGATGTTGATAGTAGTACGATAGTTGTTTTCAATAACTGTATGCTCTCCCCATTTAGGGTTAAGGGCTTACTTCTTTTCCTTTCTCGGGTTGATGAACAACACTTCATCTACCAGTCCATAGTCCTTGGCTTCGGTGGCGGTCATCCACTTATCACGGTCGCTGTCGGCGGCCACCTGTTCAGGCGTTTGGCCGGTATGATAGGCCAGTATATCGTACAGTTCCTTTTTAAGTTTCTTCACTTCATTCACTGTTATCTCAATGTCGCTGGCCTGGCCAATGGCACCACCGCTGGGTTGGTGAATCATGATGCGGCTGTGCTTCAGAGCAGTGCGCTTGCCATGTGCGCCTGCTGCCATGAGTACTGCACCCATGCTAGCCGCCATGCCGGTGCAAATGGTGGCAATATCGGGGGTTACAAACTGCATGGTATCGTACATTCCGAGACCCGCATAGACACTGCCCCCGGGGCTGTTGATGTACATCTGTATGTCGCGGGAGCGGTCGGTGCTTTCAAGGAAGAGCAGCTGTGCGGTAACAATGTTGGCCACTTCGTCCATAATGGGGTAACCGAGGAAGATGATGCGGTCCATCATGAGTCGGCTGTATACGTCCATCACCGCTACATTCATGGGGCGCTCCTCAATAATGTTGGGGGTGAGGTTGGTGACATTGTGTTTAATGTATCCATCCAGTGTATTGCTGCTGATGCCGCGATGTTTGACCGCGAATTTTTCGAACTCTTTTCCAAAATTCATATGAATAATTTGCTGGTGAGCTAATGCGCTACAATGCTTTTGCAGCAATATAGCTGGAAATGTATTTCAAATACTGTGCGGGGAAAAAATGCAGGACATTTTGGCCGCCTCTTAAGTTGCGTGTTTGATAATAGAGACTTTTTGGCTTGAAAGAAGCGCCAGATTATTTGCTCTCCATCTTCACTACAGGTATAATCATTTCCTCCAGGCTTACTCCTCCATGCTGAAATGTATTTTTGTAGTAATTGACAAAGTGGTTGTAATTGTTGGGGTAGCACAAATAGCCATCTTCTTTGGCAAAGATGTAACTGCTGTTGATTGTTGGACTGGGAAGGCCTGCATCTTTAGGGTCGCGGAAGGCCAACACATCCCTTTGTTCGTAGTTTAAATTGCGTCCGTGTTTGTAACGAATGTTGGAGGTGGTCTGCCTGTCGCCAACTACTTTGGCCGGTGTTTTCACCCGGATGCTGCCATGGTCGGTAGCTAGAATAATACGCACTTTCTTGTCGGCAATTTTCTTCAATGCTTCGTGGAGAGGGCTGTGTGTAAACCAACTGGCAGTAATGCTGCGGTAGCTGCGTTCATCGCTGGCCAGTTCTTTGAGCACTTCCATTTCGGTGCGGGCATGGCTCAGCATGTCTACAAAATTGTAGACAATGATGTTGAGGTCGTTGCCCAGCAGGTTGTGGATATTGCTCACCAGGTGCTGGCCTGCTTCATTGGTTAGGATTTTGGTATAGCTTGTTTTAAGTTCTGATTTAGAAAATCGCTTTAGCTGTGCTTTAATTAAATCTTCTTCGTGTTGGTTTTTGCTGCCTTCATCCTCATCGTTTTTCCAGTATTGCGGAAAGTTTTTGGCAATATCAATGGGCAGCATGCCTGCGAAAATGGCATTGCGTGCATACTGTGTGGCCGTAGGCAAAATGCTGTAGAATGAATCTTCTTCGGTAATGCGGAAACTCTCAGCAAAAATGGGTTGTATGGCACGCCACTGGTCGAGGCGCAGATTGTCGATGAGCACGAAAAAGGTGGGCACGCCTTTTTGCAGCGATGGCAGCACTTTTTCGCGAAGGAGTGTATGGCTCATCACCGGTGCATTCTTAGCATTTGGCTTTATCCAATCGGCATAATTGCGGCTGATGAATTTAAAAAACTCAGTGTTAGCTTCATCTTTTTGTGCCTGGAAAACTTCCCGCATTTCGGGGCTGTCGGCCTTGTCCATTTCCATTTCCCAGTAAACCAATTTCCGGTAGATATCCATCCATTCGCCGGCATCGGGATTGCTGTTGAGTGCCATGAACAAATTGCGGAAATCCTGCTGGTAGCTGCTGGTGGTTTTTTCGCTCACCAGCCTTTTATTGTCGAGTAGTTTTTTCAAACTCAGCAATACCTGGCTGGGATTGACCGGCTTAATCAGGTAATCGCTTATCTGGCTTCCAATGGCATCTTCCATTACATTTTCCGCCTCGTTTTTTGTAATCATGACCACGGGCAATGTGCGGTTCACGGATTTGATTTTTGCAAGTGTTTCCAGGCCGTTGATGCCGGGCATGCTTTCGTCAAGGAGTACCACGTCAACCGGATTTTCCTTTACGTAATCAATGGCATCGAAGCCATTAGTCACGCTGGCTACCTCATATCCTTTGTTCTGGAGAAAAAGTATCTGGCTTTTCAGGCTTTCGATTTCATCATCGACCCAAAGTATTTTGGCAAGACTCATAGGTGGAGTTCAAAGTTCAATAGTTCACAATTCACAAGTTTCAAAGGCTGAAGGGTGGTTTTACTGAGTATCGGTCTTCCCGACCTTTCCCTTGCTTTGCAGATTTACAACAATGGGGGCAGGGTGACAAATCCTAATGAAATTTTGGCCTTTTATTCTTAAGTGGGTTGCAGCAATTACTACCACATGATGTACCTGAAATTGAAAAGTGGTTGATCAATGCAAGGATGCCATTCTATTTGCAGACAGATTATTTTTAAGAATCTTTCAAATCTGGTCATTTTCCAATACATGACGAACCATCCACACGAAATTCAAAACCGTACCGAGGAAGATACCATTTTTGATGAGGCTGAATTGCTGAACAAACCCTACGACAAATCGATCCGAAATGCACGGATTGCCATTTACATTATTGCCGCTGCTCAGTTTCTAATGGGCATCTTCCAGGCCTACTATACCGAAGGAAAAGCGGAGAGCCTGGGTGTCTTTGTATTGACTTCAGCATTATCGCTTGCCTATGTTGGATTGGCATTGTATTCACGTAAAAAACCATTTAATGGAATCCTGGCAGCGCTGATTGTTTATGGTTTGTTTGTGGTTGTTGATTTGGTATTTGATCCTGCCAGCATTTTCAAAGGAATATTGCTGAAGGCTGCTGTCATCTATTACCTGGCAAAAGCGTTGGGCGATGCCCGTGAAATGCAGGCTGCCATGAAGACATTCGGGAAATCCTGAAAAGAAATATCACCAACCTGCAGCGGTATTTCAGGGCATGGATTTGATTTTTATATTTCTCCAGTACACTTTAATGCCACCGCCATCATGAATCTGCAGTGCAATGCAACCCTTGCCCTGCGCAATCTTTTCATCAGTCAGCGTTATCATCTGGTGTCCATTGAGCCAGGTGGTTACAGTGCCATTGTTTACCACAATTTTCATTTTGTTCCACTCACCGAATTTCAGTTGTTTTTCGCCCACACTATCGGGTTGAATTAGCCATCCGCGGCCGTAGCTTTCATAAATGCCACCAGTGTGCATGCCCGGCGGCGCCACTTCTGCCTGCCATCCTGAAATTTTTGTAACGTCAATACTGCTTCTGAAAAACACGCCACTGTTGCCGTTTGCTTCCTGTTTAAATTCAAGAGTGAGTTCAAAATTGTAATAGTCTGAAGTGGTGCCGAGATAACCATATTTTTTATCGGGACCGCTTTCGGCTACTAGCAATCCATCCTGCACATACCATTTTTCTGTGCCATAAATTTTCCATCCGTCAAGGTCCTTTCCGTTAAAGAGTTTTTGCTTTTGTGCACTTGCAATTGTTGCCATGCAGTTGAGCATCGCCATAAAGAGCATCGCCTTGAAAATTGATTTCATGTTACTTTAAGATTTTATGGTAGAAATATGCTTAGGGAAATAGTGAACAAAGTATGGCTGCCATGAAATGATGATTGGCGCTCATCTCAAAAGGCATTATTAAACACCAGGTCGCAAAGAAGGCGCAAGGAGCACTATGGAAAACATATGTAAAAGGGCATTGTGGTTATGCAAAGACGCACACTTTTGAGATATGCACTAGGTTTTCAATGCATCTTGCATCACTTTTTCAGCAAGTTCCTTCATGTTTTCCGGCACATACACTTCGTGCTGACCGGGCAGTGTAAGCACAAACATGTTGTCCTGCTTGTTTAGCACCTGCACCGGAATATTGTTTTCTTCCAGTTTTCCCTTCACAATAGCAGCCTCGGTGTACAGGGATGTTTTGAATAGTAGTGTCCAATTCATGAAAGGAAAGGTAGGTGGTTTAAGGTTGGAAGCCTTGCGCCCGATGCCTCATTTTTCGATGAACGCGTCAATTTCATTTTGTTCGTTAAACGGATTTCGCGGGTCGTAGCTTATTTGTTGCGGTGCACTGCATGCAAAATCTCTGCTGAGCCATCTGAAAAGCAGGATAATCAATGCAAGCGATAGTAAGCCGCTCCACATTGGGAAAATGGTGTCGCCCTGCAGGCTCACGGGTTTGTTGTGCAGGTAGTTGTAATACATGTAGCAAACCACTGCTGCATTGTTTGCAAAATGCACTACAATGGAATACCAGATGTTTTGAGTGATGAAGAAAATACTGCCCAAAATGAGTCCCAGAGCAATACGTGGAATGAAACCGTACCAGCTTGCATGAATGGCACTGAACAAAACGGAAGTGACTACTACAGCGAGCCAACCGCTTTTCCACCACCTATGCAACAAGCCTTGTAGTGCACCCCTGAATAGTATTTCTTCGAAAATGGCAGGCAGCAATGCAATCATAATGAGGCTCAGCACGAATTGCTGAACTGATTTTACTTCTGCAATCACCTTCACCTGGTCTTCATAGCTTTTTTCGAGACTGTCGAAAAAGGCCTTGGTAGATGCGGGCAAAGGGATCATGTTGTTGAGAGAAGATAGTGCATCAATCAAAGGGCCGCTGCAAATGATGATGGCTATTGCAATACCTATTGCTTTTAGATTAACTGTCTTGCCAACCCCCAAGGCAGTCCACCCATTTCGGAAACAGAGAAATGCATAGGCAACTGCAGGAACAAAGAAGGCAAACAATGTGTTTACTGCCTGCACCACTTTGATGGCTCCTGCATATTTTGGATTCAGCATGTCGGTTTGCATAGAAGTCAACCCACCACCCGTCATGACCATCCATACGCCTACTGAAACCATGCTGCCAATAATAAGGCCGGCGCCGCCAAAACCCAGCAATACCCCTAATTGTCCCAAGCCTGTAAAACCTTTGTTGAACAGTTTCTTCATGGTGCAAAGAAAGGCCTGCAGAAAATATGGTCATCGCTTAGGCAGGTAATATTGATAAGGAGTTGTTTTGTGAATCTAAGTGGCAATAGATTCCCATGGTTCTTAGTCCTTGTGGCACTAACAGACGAATCGGCCGCCTTTGTTTCCATCAGTATTCCATTACATCTGCAACAATTTCAGTTTGCTAACTCATGCTTGCCACCTTTCATCGCTACCACAATTCTCAAGTTCAAATTGCCAACTCAATTTTATGCACCCTTTAGGGGGTTGGGGATTTACCTTTGCGCCACTTTGGCAACTATTGGCAACATATCACTTCCTGAATTTCCTTTGATGCTGGCACCCATGGAAGACGTGAGCGACCCGCCATTCCGTTCTGTGTGCAAAGCCTGCGGCGCCGACCTGATGTACACTGAATTCATCAGCAGCGAGGGGTTGATTCGGGATGCCATGAAAAGCCGCCAAAAGCTTGACATTTTCGAAGAGGAGCGCCCTGTGGGCATCCAGATTTTTGGTGGAGATGAAGAGGCGATGGCCCTGAGTGCCCGCATTGTGGAAACGGTAAATCCCGACCTGCTCGACATCAATTTTGGCTGCCCTGTGAAAAAAGTGGTGACCAAAGGTGCCGGTGCCGGAGTGCTGAAAAATATCGACCTCATGGTGCGCCTCACCAAAGCATGCGTTAAAAGCACCCGACTACCGGTGACCGTGAAAACCCGCCTTGGCTGGGACGACAGCAGCAAAAACATTGTGGAAGTAGCTGAGCGTTTGCAGGATGTAGGCATTCAGGCACTTGCCATACACGGCCGCACAAGAGCACAGTTGTACAAAGGCCAGGCCGATTGGTCGTTGATTGCTGCCGTGAAAAATAATCCTCGCATTCACATTCCCATATTTGGAAATGGCGATATTGATAGTCCTGAAAAAGCCTTGGAATACAAAAGGCGTTATGGGGTGGATGGCATCATGATAGGCCGGGCTGCTATTGGCTATCCCTGGATTTTTAACGAAGTGAAACACTATGTAAAAACAGGTGACCACCTGCCGCCACCCAACATACAACAGCGGGTGCAAATCATCCGCCGCCATCTGCACGCTAGTGTGCAATGGAAGGGTGAAGTGCTGGGCATACTGGAAATGCGCCGTCATTATACCAACTACCTCAAAGGCATGCCCAATATCAGGGACTACCGACTGAAACTTGTTTCGCTTCAAACCTTGCATGAGGTGGACGAAGTACTCAACGAAATTGTAAGCGAGTACGATGGTTTTGCGTTTGAGCCACGCAAAATAGATATGGAAGCAATGGCTTATAGTTGTGATTCATAAGTGTTGGAGTTGAGATGTTGGAAAGTCGACAGGTCAACTGATTATAGGCATTCAATTTTTGCCTATTTTACTCTATCGGATCGTTTTTTCCTGCCAACAGCAAACCACTAACCGTTTCCATTTTTAAAATATTAAATGGCATCAGCATGAAACCGACAAAAACCACATTCAGCTTTTTTTGCGTCGTCCTCTTTTTTCCACTGGCGATAATAGGCTGCAACAATGCAGGCAACGAAAAAAAGGCAGCTACGCCAGAGGAGCTTTCACAAATGAACAAGGATTTTGCTAAGGCACTCAATGATAAAGATGCTGTGGCAGCTGCCAGCTTGTATACCGAAGATGCCACCATACTTCCGCCCAATGAAGCACCCGTTACGGGAAGGGCAAACATTCAGAAGTATTGGGAAGGTGCCATTGCAGCAGGAGCTTTTGATGTTTCTGTAGCTACCGTTTCTACCGGCAGCAACGGCGACTTGGGCTATGAAGTTGGTCGCTTTCAAATGAGCACCAAACAGCCCGATGGAACAGTGACTGTTGAAAGAGGAAAATATGTTGAACTGCTGAAGAGGGGTGAGGATGGAAAATGGAAATCAACACACGGCATTTGGAATGCGGATACACTTGCATTAAAGTAGCAACCAGTAAAATATAGATCGTATCTCAAAAGTGTGCGTCTTTCCTTAACCACAATAATACCAGGGAGGCAAAAAGGCCAGAGCACCTTATGTTCCTGAGTTTTTCCTCGTGCTCCTGGTGGTTGCTTTGAAGCTAAAAATGAATTTCTAGATAAGTTTTAAAAACTGATAGCAAGGCTCACCACTCCGAATTGCCCATCGGCACCGGGATTGAAGTAATACCCTTGCAGTTCCACATTCTTTAATGCAAATCCTGCAGTAAACCCTTTCTCCAGTTCACGATCGCTTTGGTAGGGTCGCAGCCGCTGCCACGAAACGCCAAGCCAAAACCAGTCTTTAGGAACAAATGACAATTCGGACCAACTATAGAAATAGGAATTTTCTTTGTCATTCAATTCAAACAAATATTCATTCTCGGTATAGAAAGAAAATTTGCCGAGGCTCAAGTCCATTTCTAATCCTGGTGCAATGCCATCCGTATTTCCAACTGCCAAACCAACCATTGGGGTAATAGTGTATTGCAGCTTTTTGCCACCTGAAAAATTGTAGCCGCCAAACATGGAAAAAGTGTTGAAGTCTTCATAGTTGTAGCGGCCTTCCAAATGAAGTTTGCCTTTGTCTGCTTTCAGAATTGGTAGTAAGTAAACGTCTTCCGGCATGATGTACAACATACTGGTTGCTTCAAAATTCCATGCTTTGGTTTTGGTGGAATCATTGGATTGCGCAAGACATGATGCAGCAGCCGTTATGAGTGCCAGCATTGTCATCAACGAAATTCGTTTCATAACCTGCACATTAATGCATGAAGAAAAATCTGTCACTGCTATCCGCCGAGAGCAATAGTGATGGCTACAAGAATTGCTCCGATTACGGCTACCAAAAGTCCCAGCAACCATTTGTTATATCCGCTGTGTTTGCCAAGGCTGTATCCGGTCATGAAGAGCAACGTTAGCGCTACGCCATTGGACACACGCATGGCAACCAGGTGGTCGCTGATGAGCATGAAAGGAATGCTGCATGGCAAAGTTGATAAGGTGACCAGGATGAATATCTGGATGGCTGCCCTGATATCCCTCCAAAACACAGGGATTCTTACGGGCGCCTCCGGAATTGCTTTGAGTTCCATACGGATAACTTCAAATTGTTCCGGTTTCATCACCTGGCCCAATACAGGAGGAATAAAGCCTTTGATCACATCTGCAGCTTCATCAGTGTTTTTCGATGCCTGAATATTTCGCAAGGCAGTAGCTGCATCGCCACGTTCCATCATCAGGCTCATAATATACATGCAGCCATCTACAATGCCCCATGCTATATTGCAGCCAAGCGCAGCCCACAATGTCACCCTTATTTCTTCATGGCCTGCCGATGCTGCACTGATTGAGCAAGTGAAGGTGAGTACCATAATCAACCCGAATACCACTTCCGACAATCGGCTCAATGGGTCAAGTACCGGGCCCGGGAGGTAAACAACATGTTTCCAGAATTGTGACTTTTCCATAGGCCATCTTGTAACCTGGCTTTCCCAAATCCCGAATAATCAGCCTGCCTTTTCCACCTGAGAATTTTGCATGCTAAACCATGAGTTGAACAAGGTGTAGGCAACAGCCAGAATAATAGCCCCTTTGAACATGCCCGTGAAGCCCCATGCACTCATGCCACCAATTACGCCCAAAAACAACACCAGGATAGGAAGTTTTCCGCTTTTACCAATGAGGATTGGTTTAAGCACATTATCAATAACAAAAAGCACCACAATCCAAATGCCAAAAAATATAGCCCAGCCGGTTTGTCCCTGGCCAGCCAGCCAAATGGTTACCGGAATGGCCACCAAAAGGGGGCCTAATTGAATTACCCCCAATAGGAAAGTGATAGCAGTGAGGATAGCGCCCATAGGCACTCCTGCTATTTTCAACCCGATCCACATGGCCAAAGCTAAGATGAACGCAGTTCCCATCACACCCACAGCTACTCCCTTGATTGCTCTTCCCGAAGCATCCACAATAGCATCGCCCCGTTCGGTTCCTGCAAGTCCGTACAGCACAGATTTGAGTGGCTTAACAGCAGATGCACCTCCTGTAAGAACAATGGCTGATACTATTATACCCAGTATCAATTCCAGGCCCGCACCTGCAATTCCGGCTCCACTGGAAAGCAGGTTATGTAGGACTGCCATTATTTGCGGTTGGTAGCTGCTTATGGCAGCCTTTGGGTTGCTTTGCAACTGCGTCCAAAACGCAGCAATTTTATCACCAACTACCGGAATGCTGGCTATCTTTTCCGGCAACGGCGGTATGGTTTCGTGCTCAATGTTGCCCACAAAATGCTGCAGCGAACTGATTGAGTTACTCAACCAACTAATGAGATACCCAAATGGAACCGCTACTACGCCTACCAGCAAAATGCCGTAAACAAATCCCGCTATTTTTCTTTTGTTGCCAAACCACTTCACCATTTTTTCAAACAGAGAATTAAAGGATACTGCGAAAATGATGGCGAATGCGAATACACCAAAAAATGGTCCAAGCACATTATACAACGCATACAACAGGAGTACCAGCAGCAAAAAGCCAATTCCATTTTCATAAATGCTTTTCGTTTTTTCATTGGTGGGGAGGCTCATAAAAATGTGGTTGAGGGGTGAAAAAATTATTTGCGTGAGGAAGCATACTTGCCTACCAGCATGGCAATGATAATTGCGATATACAGTTGGCCACTACTGGCAATGAGGATGGCGAGGGATCTGGAAATGGGCAACAGTGGAACCAAATCGCCATAGCCTGTGGTTGTATAAGTGATAAAGGTATAATAAGTAATTTCGCCCATGGTTGCAAACTTGCTCGGGTCGCCCATGTCTTGCGCAGCAAAGGTGTAAGCCCCGGGTATGGCAAAGTCAACAATCACCACCAGGATAGTGCAGGCAAAACCTAGTAAAAAATAAGCGGCAATTGAGTTGACAATCACTTGCTTGTTTGCCTTCTCGGTTGAGGCAATCTGCTTCACCAGCGCAATTACGATAAACAAAAAATACAAAAGCTGCAGGATGCGTGAAGTAAGACGTAACCAAAGCAAATCAGTAAAGACCGTCAGAAGTAAAACTGCGGTAAGCACCAGTGCGGTTGTGAAGTGCTGCTTTCTTCTTTTCTCCAGCGACAAGGCAGACATCACAAATATGCCAGAGAAAAATAAAGGATAGGCAAATTTCAATACTGCCAATGGCAAAGTTGGAAGAATGAAAATAGTAGTCAAAGTAAGTACTAGCAGAATGAAGCCTGCATCAAATAGTCGTTTATAGAACCCTTCAGGCATCATATTCAAGAGTTAACTTTTGCTCCAGCTCAAAGTTACAGATATCAGCTGCGTCAAGTATTACCAGTTATTGGACATTTAAAATAACCATCAACGGTTGATTATTCCCAAAGAACTTCATCGATTACAAAGTATTGCGGCAAACAGGCTTTGACCAATGATTTTGATCATGCAGCATGCCCCTTGTTTGCAGAATCCCGGGCCCATGTTCCACCATACAGTTTGGGTTGGCAGTTAAGGCTTCTTAATCACAAGACTATTGGCTAAGCAAGTAATCGTCCTGACAAATATCATACTCGCCAAAAAGCATCAAATATTATATTTATCTTTTCGCAATCTCATTTCATTCATTACCTATGTTCAAAATTCAAATCCTGCCAGCCCTGGTATTGATGGCTGGCTTATTCAGTTGCAAGAACAACGCCGAACAGAAAGCAGCAATAATACCAGACGTAAACTATGTAACGGTTGGCCAGAAAAATGTTCCGGTATTTACTGAGTACGTAGGCCAGACCCTTGGCATTTCCGATGTGGAAATTCGTAGCCGGGTAGATGGTTGGATTATGTCGATGAATTTTAAGGAAGGCGACCATGTAGCGAAAGGTCAGCTATTGTACGTAATCGATGACCAACCCATTCGCAACAAAATTGATGCTGCCAATGCCCGCCTGGCTGAAACCAAAACGTTGATGGTAAAAGCCAAGGCCGACCTTGATCGTGTAGAGCCACTTACCAAGATGAATGCGCTCAGCCAACGCGACCTCGATGCAGCCCGTGCCAACTACGAGGCTTCCCTGAATGAAATTGCCGTTGCAGAAGCCCAGTTGCGCAACGCCCAGGTGGAATTGAGTTACACACGTATCACGTCTCCCATCAGCGGAATAATTGGCATTTCGAATTTCCAGGCAGGCGATTATGTTACACAGTCGGGTATCGGTAAACCCCTCAATACTGTTTCCTCCACAGGCACAGTTCGTGTTCGGTTCCCGGTTTCAGAAAATGAATACCTGCGGTTTAACGCCAGAAAGCGGGCTGATTCTGCTACCGCAATAAACCTTCGGCAATTGCCGGTGGAACTGGTGTTGGGCGATGGCAGCAAATATTATGAAAGCGGAAGGCTTGACCTCGTTAACAGGCAGGTTGACCCTGCAACAGGTTCGTTGCTGCTGCAGGCAATTTTTCAAAACGACCAAGGCATTATACGTCCCGGACAGTATGTGAAAGTTCGCTTCAAAACCGATGAATTTGAAAATGCAGTACTGGTGCCTCAGCAAACTGTGAACCAGGTGCAAAGCATTTACCAGGTATTTGTGGTGAATGATAGCAATAAACTGGCACCAAGAACTGTGAAACCAGGCGCCAGGGTGGGCAGCAATTGGGTGATAAACGATGGATTGAAACCAGGTGAAAAAGTAGCCATTGTAGGCAATGCCAATATTAGCCTGAAGAATGCAGTGAAACCGGTGCAGGTTAACTGGAATTACGATTCCACCATCATCAATTAAAGTTTCGCTTTTTTGAATTAGTTCCTTTTCAACAACAACTTTTATGAGTGAGTTTTTTATACGGCGGCCCATTGTTGCCATGGTAATTTCCATCTTCATGGTGCTATTGGGCTTCCTTACCCTGCGAGGCATACCCATTGCCCAGTATCCGGAAATTGTGCCTCCGATGATCAAAATTACCGGAACCTATAACGGCGCTAACGCGGTGAATGTGGAGCAAACAGTAGCCACCCCTATTGAACAGCAGGTGAATGGGGTTGAAAACATGCTCTACATACAGTCGACAAACGGTAATGATGGCGTATCGAACATCAACGTTTCCTTTGAAGTGGGCGTGAACCTCGACAATGCAAACATGCTTACCCAAAACAGGGTAGCCATGGCCAACCCTTTTCTGCCTCCCGAAGTGAAAGCTATGGGTGTGAACACCAAGAAGTCATTGACGTTTCCGCTCATGCTTGTCTCATTGTATTCGCCAAACAATACTTATGACGGCCGCTTCATTATCAACTATGGATTCATCAATATTATTGACCAACTGAAGCGCATTCAGGGTGTGGGTGATGTTATCATGTTTGGTGGTTCCGAATATGCCATGCGTGTTTGGCTCAGGCCCGATAGAATGTCATCGCTGGGCATTACCGTGACTGATATCAAGAAGGCGCTGAGCGTTTACAACAATATTTATCCTGGCGGTTCATTTGGCAATAATCCTGCTTTGCCAAACACGCAGAATACCTATACGGTTCAACTGCAAAACAGGTTGATAAACCCTGAAGAATTTGGTAAAATCATCATTAAGTCCAATGAAAATGGTGCCATTGTACGCATAAGCGATGTGGCCCGTGTAGAACTGGGCGCAGAAAACGAATTCCAGAATAGCCGTTTGAATGGGAAGGCCTCTGCCACAATGGCCATCTTCCAGATACCGGGAAGTAATGCCATTGCCGTGGCCGAATCGGTCCGCAAGAAAATGGAAGAATTGGCACCCCGTTTTCCCCAGGACATGGCCTTCACCTATTCACTCGATACCACCCTGCCGATTGAGGCGGGTATCGAGGAAATTTTGCATACACTGCTCGAAGCTGTGGGCCTTGTAATACTGGTGGTATTTATCTTTTTGCAGGATTGGAGAGCAACCCTCATTCCCCTGCTCACTGTACCGGTTTCACTCGTTGGTGTATTTATCTTTTTCCCATTGCTTGGCTTTTCGGTCAATGTGTTGTCGTTGCTGGGCCTGGTGTTGGCTATTGGGCTTGTGGTAGATGACGCCATTGTGGTGGTGGAGGCAGTAATGCATCATATCGAGCATGGCCTCAGCCCAAAAGAGGCTACACAAAAAGCCATGAAGGAAGTGGCCGGTCCGGTTGTGGCGATTGCCATTATCCTGTCGGCAGTGTTTATTCCTGTAGCACTTATGCCGGGCATTACCGGCCGGCTGTACCAGCAATTTGCCATCACCATTGCGGTTTCGGTAATGCTGTCAGCCTTCAATGCCTTGACGTTGAGCCCTGCACTGGCTGCCCTGCTACTGAAACCCAAGAAGGAAGGTGGTAAAAAAAGTTTGTTGCAGAAGTTCTTCGATGCGTTCAACAGGTTTTTTGACAAATTCACCAATGGCTATGTTAGAGTAGCAGGTTTTTTTGCCAGGAAGGTTATCATTACCCTAATCATATTGGGTGGTATCGTTGTGCTTTCCGGTTTCTTCAGCAAGCGGGTTCCCGGTGGATTCGTTCCGGAGGAGGACAATGCCTATTTCCTTATGGGTGTGGCACTGCCCGATGCTGCCTCCTTTGAAAGAACTGACAACGTAACCAAAAAAGCAGAGGCTATCCTTGCAAAAGTGGAGGGTATTGAATCATATACCGTGGTTAATGGTTTCAATATGCTCTCCAACACAGTTTCTCCCAACTCAGCCACTGTATTCGTGCAGTTGAAAAAATGGAATGAAAGAGGAAGAACTGACAAAGAGATCATCAAAGAAGTAAATTTCCTTTGTACAAAAAGCATAGCAGAGGGAACGGTAATTGCCATTGGCCCACCGGCAATTCCTGGTTTGGGCAGTGGTGCAGGCTTCACCATGGAGTTGCAGGACCTTGCCGGCAGCACCCCTCAGTACCTTGCCGAACAAACTCAAAAGTTCATGGCAGCCGCGAGGCAGCGCCCGGAGATAGGCAGTGCATTCTCCTGGTACAGGTCAAGTGTACCACAAAAGATAATAACTGTTGACAAGGAGAAAGTCGAAAAGATAGGACTCAACCTTGATGAGGTGAATAGTTCGGTATCCTCATTACTCGGTGGAACTTTTGTAAACAACTTCAATAATTTCGGAAGACAGTATAAAACATATGTACAGGCCGATGCGCCCTATCGCATGAAGCAAAACGACATCGACCAGTTTTATATAAGAGACCCTAAAGGCAATATGGTAAGCCTGGCTACATTAGCCAAGGTGACCGATACTTTAGGTCCGCAGTTTACTACCCGGTTCAACCTGTTGCGGGCTGCAGAAATTTCCGGAGTTCCGGCCGCGGGGTACAGTTCGGCCCAAGCCCTAAAGGCCCTGGAGGAAGTAGCCAAGACCACACTGCCCGCCAACGTTGGTTATACATGGAGCAATATGAGTTTCCAGGAAAAGGCTGCTGAAGGCAAGAGTGCACAGGTGTTTGCCATGGCGCTGTTATTTGTGTTCCTCATTCTCGCTGCTCAATATGAAAGTTGGAAGCTGCCCTTCAGCGTACTGCTGGGTACCCCATGGGCCGTGATGGGTGCCATGCTCGGTTTGTGGTTGGCCCGAACCTTTATTGGAGAAAGCTATGTAAACAATGTATTCGCCCAAATTGGCCTGGTAATGTTGATTGGTCTGAATGCCAAGAACGCCATCCTGATTGTGGAATTTGCCAAAATGAAAATGGAACAGGGTGATGAAGTGCTGCAAGCAGCACTCGATGGCGCCAAACTGCGTTTCAGGCCCATCCTCATGACATCATTCGCTTTCATATTAGGTGTGGTGCCGCTGCTTACAGCTACAGGCGCCGGTGCAGAGGCTCGCAAGGTGATGGGGGTAGCAGTGTTTGCAGGTATGATAACAGCAACGGTTATCGGGTGTATCCTGATCCCTTCCTTCTTTGTACTGATTGAAAAGAAAAGAAAAAAGGACAAAAAGGGCCCGGCTAATCCAGCCGCACCTGAAGGCCATCAGCCAGAAACTTCACCTATAGCCTAAAAAATTCAAGACATGCGATTATTGCGTTCATACATATTCATTGCTATATCCGGCATTACGCTGCTTGTTGTAAGCGGATGCATGGTGGGTGGAAAATTTTCAAAACCCACTGTTTCGCAAACCCCCGGTAATTTTACGCAACAGGCAGGCCCGGCCGATACCACTGCTGTGATGCAATGGTTTGAATTATACCAGGACACGGCCTTGCAGCGCATTGTGCGCACCACACTTGACAGCAACCGCAACCTGATGGTGGCAGCTTCACGCATTGAACAATCAAGGGAACTCGCCGGCGTCATTAAAGCAAACCTGTACCCATCAGTTGGGTACTCTGGTTCATTGGGCGGTGGCACTGCAGGCAATGAAGCACAAAAAATCGGCGGTGCTTACAATGGTGGGGCATTTAAAACTTATGCCACGCTCAATTGGGAACTTGACCTTTGGGGTAAAATCCGACATGCCAACCAGGCGGCATATGCACAGTACATTGGCGATATTGAAAACCGCAATGCACTGATGGTAAGCCTCGTGGCCGAAGCTGCATCACAGTACTTCCTGCTTCGTGACCTGGACAACCGGCTTGCCATTGCCCAAAGGACGCTGGTTTCAAGAAAGGAAGGCACAAGGATCAACACCGAAAAATTCACCAAAGGATATGTGTCTGAAATAGACAAGCTGCAGGCCGAGCAACAGGAGGCCATAGCTGCGGCAACCATCCCGAGTTTTCAGCGCCAGATTGTAACCGTTGAAAATGCACTGCGTGTACTCATGGGCATGGGCCCGGGCCACGTCAGCCGCGGTCAAACGCTCTATCAGCAGTTTTTAACACCACAAATACCTGCCGGCATACCCTCGCAGTTACTCGAACGCAGGCCCGACATCAGGGAAGCTGAAAAGCGACTGGAGGCCCAGTTCAATTACATTGGAGTGGCCAAGGCAAATCTGTATCCAACTATCAGCCTTACCGGCATGCTTGGCTTTGCAAGTCCTCAGTTGAGTTCCTTGTTGGGTGGTGCTGGTTTTGTAGCCAATGGATTTGCCAACATAGTAGGCCCACTATTTGAGTTTGGCAAAAACAAGCGCAGGGTTAGAATTGCTGAATATGGCACACAGGCAGTACTGCATGAATATGAACAAACGGTGCTGACTGCTTTCTCCGATGTTGACAATGCGCTTGCCCAATACCGCACCTATGCAGAGGAATATGAAATACGCAAGCAACAGGTAGTGGCTTCACGCAAAGCGCTGGAACTCACACAGGCTAAATACGATTTTGGCTATTCTTCTTACTACGAAGTGTTGTTGCAGGAGAATTATTTGTTTGATGCCGAATTGGCTGAATCCACTACGCTGCAACAAAAGATAAATTCACTGGTGTTCCTTTACAAATCACTGGGAGGTGGATGGCAGTAAAATATTTTGCTAACGGCAATCAACTTTATTGCTGACATATATGCATAATTTGGATGCAGGCGAAACATACCATCGCCTGCATTTTTTATGACCAATAAAGCCATACAAACTGAAGTAGATGCTTCCTATCTCTATGCACAACTGGCAGCTCATGAAGATGATGCTACTATTGCCAATGTATACAAGCAAATGAGTGCTATTGAAGGAGAGCATGCTGCAGCATTCCTCAAAAAAAATGGTATGCCCCAAGCGTCAATGCCTGCACCGTCATGGAGGGCAAAAACGCTCAATCGAATTGGAAAGACTTTTGGTTACGATTATGTGCTGGGGGTACTCATGGATACCGAGAAAAATCTTTCACGCAGTGCAATTACACTGAAGCAAAAGCATGCTTTGCCTGTTACCGGCACTGAAACAAATCATGTAAAAATCCTTCGTTCCATTTTGGAAAGGGAAGAAAAGGTATCGGGTGTTCAGCTGGCAAAATTTGAAAAACGCCACAGAAGTGTAGGAGGAAATGCGCTGCGTGCCGCCGTGCTTGGCGGCAACGATGGATTGGTGAGTAATTTCAGTTTGGTCATGGGAATAGCAGGAGCTTCTGAAGGTGGTAATGCTGTATTGCTTGCCGGTCTTGCAGGCTTGCTTGCAGGAGCACTGAGTATGTCGTTGGGCGAATGGATATCAGTAAAAAGTTCGCAGGAGTTGTATGAAAACCAGATGGCGCTTGAACTGGAAGAGTTGGAAACAAACCCGGAGGGAGAACAAAAGGAACTCGAACTCATTTACATTGCCAAAGGGGTGCCGGAGGATCAGGCAAGAAAAATGGCGGCCGATGTAATGCTCGACACCAATGAAGCACACAATGTGCTTATTACCGAAGAGCTCGGCATCAATCCCGAAGAATTGAAGGGTTCAGCCATGGAAGCAGCTTTGTATTCTTTTTTCCTTTTCGGTTTAGGTGCTATACTGCCTGTAATACCATTCTTTTTTGCCACAGGCTATACTGCTATTTTGATTAGTGTAGCCATGAGTGCAGCTGGTCTGTTCCTGATTGGCTCTGCCATAACCTTGTTCACAGGCCGCAGCATTTGGTTCAGCGGCTTCAGGCAGGTGTTGTTTGGATTGATAGCAGCCGCCATTACGTTTGGTATTGGCAGGTTGATTGGGGTGAGTGTGGGTTGATTAATTCTATGAATCGGGCGACCCATTCGCTTTGATTTAGCCATAGCATTTTCTACTTTTCGAAAAAATGCAATCATGAAAAGCGCCGCCACCACCCCCGAGCAATACCTTGCTGAACTACCTGCAGACCGCAGGGAAACTGTTGCAAGACTGCGCAAAGTGGTGCTGGATAATATTCCTACAGGTTTTGAGGAAGTGATGGGTTATGGTATGCTTGGTTATGTGGTGCCTCATAGTATTTTTCCTGCGGGGTATCACTGCAATCCCAAGCTGCCACTGCCTTTTGTCAACATTGCTTCGCAAAAGAATTCTGTCAATTTTTATCATATGGGCTTGTATGGAAATCCCAAACTGCTCGAATGGTTTAAGACCGAATACCCTAAACACAGCAAACAAAAACCCGACATGGGCAAATCATGTCTCCGTTTCAAAAAGCCTGAAGCCATTCCCTATGATTTGATAGCTGAGCTGATGAAAAAAATAACGGTAAATGAATGGATAGCATGGTGCCAGCAGGTCGCAAAACGATGATCGGCCGGTATCCTTTAGAATTTTATTATCAACAGTAGCCAACACATCCTTTGTACTTTAGCCCGGCAATTACCTCCGGGCATGAAATCAATCCGACTGATTTTGCTGTTTCTGTTTTCTGCGCTGTACGGTTTTAACCAAACTGTATGCAACACAGCTGGACAAAATCCTGGAACTGCCTTCCCGGTTTGCGGAACAGCCACTTTCATCCAATCTTCGGTAAACCTTTGTGGTGGCAAGCAGGTTCCGAATCCAAAATGTAAGACTACACCACTTTCTGATATCAATCCTTATTGGTACAAGTTTACCTGCTTCCAGTCGGGTACGCTGGGCTTCACCATTACGCCTAACAGTAACGTCAGCGATTACGACTGGCAGGTGTTTGACGTGACGGGACACAATCCCAATGATGTGTACACCGATGTAACAACTGTGGTATGTGGCAACTGGAGCGAATATTTTGGAACTACCGGCACCACGGCCACCGCTGCAAACCTGATGGAATGCGAAGGCAAAGTGCCGCAGTATAGCAAAATGCCCGACCTCATCCAGGGCCACAATTACCTGTTGCTGGTGAGCCATTTTTCAAACACACAGGCTGGCTACAAACTGGAATTCAAAGGCGGCACGGCCATTATTACCGATAGTACGCAGCCGCAGATGAAAGAACTGAGTGTTGGATGCACTGGCAAACAATTTTACCTGAAGCTGAACAAGAAAATGAAATGCAGCAGCATAGCCGCCGATGGCAGCGATTGGGAATTCTTCAATGGCAATATTCCCATTGCTTCCGTGGTTGGCGTTGGATGCGCTGCAGGTTTTGATACGGATTCACTTATCATAACTACACAAAACCAGGTACCTGCAGGCACTTTTGCTTTGCGATCAAAGAAAGGAAGCGATGGCAACACCATGCTCGATTATTGTGATGCGCCATTGCCCGAAGGGCAAACACTGGTGGTGAATGTGCTGCCTGCTTCTGCAACACTTATCGACAGTCTTCGGCCTGTTGGATGCAAGCCATCAGAACTGGAATTGGTGATGAAGGATTTTATTGACTGTAGCAGTATTGCCGCCGATGGAAGTGACTTCAGTATTAGTGGTCCTTCACCGCTAACCATATCAGGCGCTGCACAAGCAGGTTGTGCCAATGGAGCTGTGAAAGTGATAAAGCTACAATTAGCCACACCCCTGCAAACAGCAGGACTTTACACGGTTTCCATTAAACAGGGAAGCGATGGTAATACGCTGATAAACCAATGCGCCAAGGCCACCCCCGTTGGTAACAGTGCAACTGTGTTTGGCTACGACACAGTATCGGCTAAAATTGATTTGGCGCTCAATAGTTCCTGCATGGCAGACACTGCAACATTTTCAAATGCCGGTGGCAATGGCATTACCAGTTGGAAATGGACAGAGGCTGGCAGTAGTGATGTCGGTACTTCACCAATATTCAAAAGAATCTATAAAACAATAGGTACTTACAACATCTCATTATCAGTATCGAATGGAGTTTGTACTGCTACCAACACAACTGCGCTTGACCTGAAGGATGTTCGTGTAAAGGCTGCATTTGAATATCCTGCTTTTGCCTGCCCCAACGATACTGTTCGCTTTGCAGACAAAAGCATCGGGCCGGTGGCAGGATGGTACTGGAATTTTGGCAATGGCAACACCAGCAATCTCCAGGCTCCTCCCATGCAGATGTATGTATCCACCACAGCACTTACACAAGTGCCTGTAATGCTGGTGGTAAGCCACGCCAACGGCTGCAAGGACACAGTGGTGAACAAAATACAGGTGCCCAACAACTGCTACATAGCTGTACCCACCGGCTTTACGCCCAATGGCGATGGGCTCAATGATTATCTCTACCCGCTGAATGCCTGGAAAGCAAAAGAACTTCATTTCCGGGTGTACAACCGTTATGGCCAGCTGATTTGGGAAACCCGCGACTGGACCCGCAAATGGGATGGGAACATGAATGGAAGCCCGCAAACTACAGGCACTTATGTCTGGATGCTCGAGTATATAGACAGTGAAACAGGCAAGAGAATTTCTTTGAAAGGAACAACTGTTCTTATCCGTTAAGTTGTTTGTACCACCACTTTTTCACCTTTATTCATTCAATCACCAAGGATTTTCGGTAGGATTCATCCATTGGATTGGGCAAGAAAAAATCCAAACAGTTTGCACCGTTTGGATTCTTGAATTATTCGAATTCGGAATTGCTTACAATGTTCTCTTCACTTCTTCTTCTTCAAAGGCTACAACTGTATCGTGCACTTGTATGTCGTTGAAGTTTTTAATAGTAAGACCGCATTCCATGCCTGATTGAACTTCCTTCACATCGTCTTTGAAGCGTTTCAGGCTGCCGAGTTCGGCAAAGCCGCCGCTTTCTGAACGTGGGTAAATCAATACTCCATCGCGGTAGAGGCGAATCTTCGAATCGCGTTTCAACTTGCCTGCCAGCAGATGACAACCTGCAACAGTAGCTTTGTCGAATTTGTACACTTCGCGGATTTCCACAGTAGCCACTTCCTTCTCTTCAATCTTCGGTTCGAGCAAGCCTTCCATGGCATCCTTCACGTCGTTGATGGCGTTGTAGATAACCGAGTATTGCTTGATTTCGATGCCTTCCTGTTCTGCCAGGCGCGAAGCCTGCAGGTTGGGTCGAACGTTGAAGCCAATGATGATGGCATCGGATGCGCTGGCCAGCGTAACATCGTTTTCGCTGATAGCACCTACACCCTTCAGAATCACTTTCACTACAATTTCGGCAGTGCTTAGTTTTTCCAGGCTATCACTCAGGGCTTCTACCGAACCGTCCACGTCGCCTTTGATGATAACATTGAGTTCCTTGAAATTACCCAGTGCCAGGCGGCGACCAATTTCATCGAGTGTAATGTGTTTGCGAGCACGCATGCCTTGCTCACGCATTATCTGGCCACGCTTGTAGGCTGTTTGTTTGGCTTCGCCCTCATCCTCGTACACCTTGAATTTTTCACCGGCCTGTGGCGCACCATTCAGGCCAAGGATTAATGCAGGCGATGCAGGACCAGCCTCTTCTGTTTTTACATTGCGTTCATTGAACATGGCTTTCACCCTTCCAAAGTATGGGCCGCTAACTACGATGTCGCCTTGTTGCAAAGTGCCATTGAGCACCAGAACAGTTGCTACATAGCCGCGTCCTTTATCGAGGGTGGCTTCTATGATAGTACCGGTAGCTTCGCGGTCAGGGTTTGCTTTCAGGTTCAGCAGTTCGGCCTCCAGCAATATTTTTTCAAGAAGGAGGTCAATGTTCAGGCCTTTCTTGGCGCTTATTTCCTGGCTTTGGTATTTGCCACCCCAATCTTCCACCAGCAGGTTCATGTTGGCCAGCTGTTCGTATATCTTTTGCGGGTTGGCACCGTCCTTGTCTATTTTGTTGATTGCAAAAATCATAGGCACGCCGGCAGCCTGTGCGTGGCTGATGGCTTCCTTGGTTTGCGGCATTACTGCGTCATCGGCTGCCACCACTATTACAGCAATATCTGTAACCTTGGCACCGCGGGCACGCATGGCGGTAAATGCTTCGTGGCCTGGTGTATCAAGGAAGGTGATTTTTTTGCCGCTGGCTGTAGTGACCTCATATGCGCCTATGTGTTGAGTGATACCACCAGCTTCTCCTGAAGCCACATTGGCATTGCGGATGTAATCGAGTAAGGAGGTCTTACCGTGGTCAACGTGACCCATGATAGTAACAATGGGCGACCTCGGTTGCAGGTCTTCCTCGTCGTCTTCGTAATCTTCTTCGTCCTCATCCACGTGGTCTTCGAGGCCTACAAACTTCACGTCATATCCAAATTCATTGGCTACCAGTTCAATTACTTCTGCATCGAGGCGCTGGTTAATCGAGACCATAAGTCCAAGGCCGAAGCATTTTGCCACCACCTCGGTAGCAGAAACATCCATCAGAGATGCCAGTTCGCTGGCGCTGATGAATTCTGTTACTTCCAGTACATTGCTTTCTGCTTCGCTTTCGTGCAAATCGGCCAATTCGCGGCGTTTTTCACGACGCAGCTTGGCCCGGTTTTTTCCGGCTTTATTGTGACCTCCGCCTGCAAGGCGTGCCTGCGTTTCCCGCAGTTTTTCCTGGATTTCTTTTTCGTCAATTACCCTGTCTTCGCGCCTCGGATGGTGGTGAGCACCCCCTCTTTGTGGTGCACCAGGACGGCGGTCACCGGGTTTGGTCAGCG